>NZ_BAAAXZ010000022.1:0-19828 GCF_039535865.1 Streptomyces thioluteus | reverse complement strand
ACCGTGAACAGGTCGCCGCCCTGCGGGATCGGCGGGCGCGGACGCGCGGTCGTCAGCGCGTCGTGGAAGGACTTGCGGACCGGGTCGGCCAGAACGTCCTTGGTGTACGCGGACGTACGCGTCGGCAGCAGCCCGAGCGCCGTCGAAAACCTCCTGCTGCCGCTGGCTGTCCGTCATGAAGCGGGTGAAGAGGTACGACGCGTCGAAGTTCTTCGTGCCCGCGTAGACGACGAGGTTGTGGCCGCCCACCGGAGCCCCCGCGACCCCGGTCGAACCGGCCGGGACCGGGGCGATGCCCAGGTTCTCCCGCTGCTTGAACGCGTCCCCGCCGAAGAGCTCCTTGGTCGCCCAGGGGCCGTCGAGCAGCATCGCGAGCTTCCCGCTCTTGAAGTCGGTCTTCAGCGCGTTGTACCCGTCCGTGCCGGCCGGCCTGGGCGCCGCGCCGGACCTGACGAGATCGACGGCCGTCTCGACTCCCTTGCGCGAGGCGGCGTCGGCGATGGTGATCCGCTTCCCCGGCACGTCGAGCATGTCGCTCTTCTCGCCGTACAGGAACGGGAGGGAGTAGTAGCTGTCCGGGCTCAGCCCGATGCCGCCCGCGCCGGTCCTCTCCTTGACCTTGCCCGCGACGTCCTTGACCTCCCGCCAGCTCGCCGGCGGCTTCTCCACCCCCGCCTTCCGCAGGAGCTCCTTGTTGTAGAGCAGCCCGAGCGTGTCCGTCACCTGGGGGACCCCGTAGGTCTTCCCCTCGTACGCGGCACCCTTGAGCGGCCCCCGGAGGAAGTCCTCCGGCCGGTCGAGGGCCGGCGTCCCGGCCAGGTCCTTGAGGTACCCGAGCTGCGCGAAGCCCGGGGTCCACCCGACGTCCGCCCGCAGCACGTCGGGCGCGCCCTTGCCGGCGGCCGCGGCCGTCTTGAACTTCTGCTGCGCCTGGTCGAACGGGACGTTGACGTAATCGACCTTGATCTTCGGGTACTTGGCCTCGAACTCCGTCACGAGCTTCCGGAAGGCGGGGGCCTCGTTGGTGGCGTCGGAGGTGTCCCACCAGGTGATGCTGCCGCTGACGCTGCCCGGGTCCTCGGCGGCCTTCTCGCCGCTGCCGCCGCCGGTTCCGTCGTTGCCGCAGGCGGTCGCGGTGAGCGCCAGCACGCCGATGGCAGCGGCGATCGATATGCCTCTTCGCATAGGGATCTCCTCGTCACGAGGGCCGGTCCTGGGGTGGGACGGCCCGGGCTGAGGAGGAAGTTAACAGGCTGCAATCTCTTGCGAAAGAGGTTGCAAGAGTTTGCTCCCCTCGCATTCGACGTCACGCAGGCCCGACGCAGTCCTGCGCCCGCCGGAGCCTGTAAGGAGTCGTGGCCGGGGTTGACCGCCACCGGAGGGGCACGTACGGTCTCGGGCGCGGCGCCGGTGCCGGATGTCCGCAAGGGCCGGGTGGGGATGGTGACATGTCCGGAGCCGCGCGCCGTGTGGTGTCGGCCGTGCTGTTGCTGCTGGCGGGCTGCCTGCTGTGGTCGCCCCCGCGGGCAACGGCCGCTCCGCCGGGCCAACGGGACGTCACCGCCGTGCTGTTCCAGTGGCGCTACGACTCCGTGGCCCGGGAGTGCGCCGCCTCCCTCGGCCCGGCGGGCTACGGCTCCGTCCAGGTCTCGCCGCCCCAGGAGCACATCGCGGGACCGCAGTGGTGGACCTCCTACCAGCCCGTCGGCTACCGGATCGCCGGACGGCTCGGTGACCGGGCCGCCTTCGCCCGGATGACGTCCGCCTGCCACCGGGCGGGGGTCAGGGTCGTCGTGGACGCCGTGCTCAACCACATGAGCGCCGGGGCGGGTACCGGCACCGGAGGCTCGGCCCACACCAAGTACGACTACCCGGGCACCTACCGGGATGCCGACTTCCACCGCTGCCGCCGCCCGATCACGGACTACCGCAACCGCGACGACGTCCAGAACTGCGAACTCCTCGGTCTGGCCGACCTGGACACCGCCAGCCCCTACGTCCGCGAGCGCCTGGCGCGCTACCTCGACGACCTGCTCGCCCTGGGTGCCGACGGCTTCCGCATCGACGGCGCGAAGCACATCGCGAGCGCCGACCTCGCGGCGGTCAAGGCGCGGACCACCCGCCCCGGGGCCTACTGGAAACAGGAGGTCATCTTCGGCGCCGTGAGGCGGTCCGCCCCGAGGAGTACCTGGACACCGGCGACGTCCAGGAATTCCGCTACGCCCGCGACCTGCGGCGCGCCCTGGAGCCCGGACACCTCGCGGAACTGCGGGACTTCGGCGAGGGGCGGGGCTATCTGCCGGGCCGCCGGGCCTCCGTCTTCGTCGACAACTGGGATACCGAGCGGGACGGCAGCACCCTCAGCCGGACATCCGGTGCCGCCTACACACTGGCCAACGTCTTCCTGCTGGCCTGGCCGTACGGCTCACCGGACATCCACTCCGGATACGCCTTCGACGACCGGGACGCGGGTCCTCCCAAGGGTGGGGTGGTGACGGCCTGTTGGGAGGAGGGGTGGACCTGTCAGCACCGATGGCCCGAGATCGCGCGCATGGTCGCGTTCCGGAACGCCGTGCGCGATGCGCCCGTCACCCATTGGTGGGACGACGGCGGCAACGCCGTGGCCTTCGGCCGCGGCGACCGGGGTTATGTCGTCCTCAACCACGGGCGGACGCCCCTCGCCCGGGAGTTCGCCACGTCGCTGCCGGCCGGCGAGCATTGCGACGTGCAGAGCGGACGGCGGGTGAAGGTCGGGCGCGACGGCCGGTTCACGGCGACGGTCGCCCCGGACACGGCGCTGGCCCTGCTCGCCACCGGGCCGGTCACAGGGTCGCCAGGGTGCTCACCGCGCTGACCGCGCCCACGAACGGGCCGTCCTCCGGTTCGTTCTCCAGAATCCGCCGCAGTACGGCGGCCATGCCGCCGTCGTGCGCCGCGCTCGCCGCCGTCAGCCCCACGAAGGCGTGAACGAGCTGCGACTCCAGCTCCGCGCGGGGAATGCCGGGCCCCCGGCCCTCGTGCCACAGCCGGGGCCGTCGTCTCCGTCAGGGAGATCCACGAGCGCAGGGCGACCTCCAGACGCGGGCCGGGGGTGCCCACGGCCAGTTCGTCGAGGAGGCGGGCGTACGCGGCCTCGCGTACGCGGCCGGTGAGGTCGGGGCTGCCGTGGAGGAGGACGGCGTAGCCGGTGGTGTCCTCCTCGGCGAAGTCGAGGAAGCGGGCGATGACGTCCAACAGGACGGTGCCGGGCGGGACTTCGCGGCGCTCGGCGAAGAGCGTCGCCAAGTCGTCGGCGGCGCGGTGCAGTACGGCCTCGTAGAGGCTCTGCTTGCCCGCGAAGTAGTGGTAGACGAGCGGACGGGAGATGCCGGCGGCGGTCGCGATGTCGTCGAGCGAGACGTTCTCGGGCGGGCGGCGGCTGAACAGGTCGAGGGCCACGGCGATCAGTTGCTCGCGTCGCCGCGCCACGTCCATGCGGCGGCGGTTCCGGGTCGCGGCGGTCATGCGGGCATCCTAAGCGGTCGCCCGCGGACGGGCGAAGGCTCACCGCAGCGGCGCCACCTTCCCCCCGTCCCGCAGGCGGCCGCTCAACTGCGCCTGCGCGCCCGCCGATGCGGGCCAGAAGGCCGTCGGTCCCGGCTCGGTGCCGTGCACGCCGCCCGTCGCCGCGATCGACGTCACGTCCTCGCTGCCCGCCGCCAGCGCGTACCAGATGCCGCCGGGGGAGCGCCACAGGCCGCCCGCCAGGGCGTGCGGGGCGCGGGGGGCCGCAGGCGGGGGAGTCCTCGGCGCGGCCGACCACCGCGGCCCGGTCCGCGGGGCGGGCGCCGGGGGCCTGGAACTGGGCGAGGACGCGGCTGCCGGTGCCGCGCCAGGTCTCGGCGCGGGTGCAGTACCAGTCGGCCGCCCCCGCCGGGCCGGGGAGCCGCTGGTGGGCGAAGTGCCAGAGGTGGACGGACCGCACGCCCTGCGAGTGCAGGGGCTGGAGCTGGCAGGCGGTGTGCGACCAGGGGGCGGGGGAGGAGGCGGCGGAGCCCGGGGCGCCGGTCGTCAGGCGGGCGGGGATCAGCTCGCCCAGGTCCGTCGCCAGGCGCGGGCCCAGCTGGAGGACGGGCCAGGCGCGGCAGTCGCCCTCCGCGGCGGGCCCGGCCACCGGGTCGGTCAGCCCGTCGGCGTTGCGGCGCAGCGGGCGCGCGGCCTGCCCCGGTACGAGCAGGTCGCGGACGGCGGACGAGGTCACCCAAGGGGCGGTCAGATAGCGGACGTTGCCGTCGGCGCGGCCGACGACGACGGCGGTCGCCGTGTCGGTGTCGGCGGCGTCCGCCCGCGCGAAGTCCAGGGCCGCCGTCGTGGAGTCGCCGCCCCGCGCCTCGGCGTAGCGGACGACGCGCAGGCCGTCGTAGAGGAGGACGACCGTCGCGGAGTCGACGTCGTCCGCGTAGAGGAGCTGGGCGGGTCCGGCGGCGGGGCCGGTGGGGGTGCCGGGCGTGGCGGTCACGTGCACCGCGTCGCCCGGGCGGGCCCAGACGGCCAGGGCCCGGCGCAGCAGCGGTGCGTCGTCGGTCCGGGAGCCGCGCGCGGGCCAGGACGCGAAGCCGGGGCGGTCGGCGCGCTTCCAGACGTCGGGCTCGGCGCGGGTCAACAGGCCGGGGTCCAGGGCCTGTTCGGCGGCGGCGTTGCGCGCGTAGGGAGGGGCGGCGGCGCCGTCCGGGCTCCCGCCGGTGAACGACAGCAGCAGCGCCCCGCACACGGCGGCCGCGACGGTGGCGACGGCGGCCGCGCGCAGGTGGCGGCGGCGTTGCATGAGGTCCGTGGGGCGGGCCTGGAGCGAACAGGGGTCGAACTCCACGGACTTGAGGAGCGTGCCCTCCCGGGAGCCGGGCGGGACGCGGACCGCCGTCGCCTCGGCGACGGCCGCCCCGGGGTCCTCGACCCCGGCGGCCTCCAGCAGCGCGCGCACCTCCCGGTCGGCGCCCAGCTCCAGGGCGCGCAGCACGAAGGCGGCCCGGGCGGGGGCGGCGAGCCGGCCGAGGGCCTGGTCCAGGGCGAGTTCGTCGGCGCCGCCGGAGCGGGGGAACAGCCGCAGGCCCCACACCTGCGGCAGCAGCGGCGGGAGTTGGCCCGGCCGGGGCCGGGCGAAGCGGGCGCGCGGCCGGGCCGCGTCGAGGGCGGCGCTCAGCACGCGGAGGCGGACGTAGGCGTACCCGGGGTCGCCGGCCGGGGCGGCCTCCCCGGCCCCGGGCCGGGTGCGCGGCAGGGCGCGCTGGACGAGGGCGTGCGCGGTCAGGACGCGGCGGTGGCGGCCGAGGGCCGGGGGGAGCACGAGGTAGCCGAGGCGGACGAGGCGGGGGTAGTGCTCGATGAGCGCGGCCTCGGCCCGGTCGATGTCGATGGCGGCGTCGAGCGCGGCACGCGGGCGGGGGGCTGTTGCTTGCTGCTCCACGTCCGTAGAACGAGTGAATGGTGCGATGGTCACCTCCGCTCGCCGACGCGCCGCTACGCCACGTAACGGGCCCTGATCCGGTTCACCGCCGCGTCCGGCACGCCCAGTCCCGCGCGGACGTACCCCTCCACGGACCCGTACAGGCGCCGCATTTCCTCCAGCGCGGCCGCCAGGTAGTCCCGGCGCACGCCGAAGAGGGCGTCGACGACGGCCGGGTCGCCGCCGGCGGCGGTGAAGCGGTCGGAGACCGGCGCGAAGGCGGCCCGGACGGCGGGGGCCACCGCGAGGTACTCCTCCTCGGCGGTCTCCTCGTCCGCGCCGAGCAGCAGCAACAGGACGGTGGCCGCCCAGCCGGTGCGGTCCTTGCCGGCGGTGCAGTGGAAGAGCAGCGGGCCGCAGTCGGGCCGGGCGAGGGTGGTCAGCAGCCGCCCGTAGGCGCGGCACGCGGCGTCGGAGGTGACGAACGCCCGGTAGGAGTCGCTCATCAGCTTCTCCGCCTTGCCGCCGCCGAGGCGTTCCTCGGCGGCGGCCGGGCTGCCGAGGAGCGAGTCGAGGCGGGCGGGCACCGGTTCGCCGGACTCCGCCACGACGTCGGCCAGGACGTCCGCGACGATCAGCCGGGCCCCCGGGGGCAGCCGGTCGGGGTGCTCGGCGCGTTCGTGCTCGGCGCGCAGGTCCACCACCGTGCGGATGCCCAGTGCGGCGACGGCCGGGTCGGCCGTGGGGTCGTGCCGGTCGAGCTGCCCGGAGCGCAGCAGCAGCCCCGGACGGACGGCGGAGTTGCCGGTGAGCGCGACGCCGCCGAGGTCGCGGAGGTTGATGATGGTCGAGGCGTCGAACTGCGGCATGCGCGCTTCTCCCTTGTCGGCCCTGGGCAAGCTCGGAGCTCGGGCAAGCTCTCGGAAGTTTTTCCGCTTTCCACTTTTATTGTGGAGAACGGTAGCCGAGGCCGCGACGTCACCGGAGGGCGAGGGTCCGTTCCCGCAGCGCGCCCAGGCCCAGGCCGAGGAGCAGGGCGGTCGGGTGCCCCGCGTCGGTGAACCCGGGGCGGCGGGTGGCCAACGGGCGGACGGCCAGGGCCAGCAGCGCCGAACAGGCCGCGATGCGCGGCCGCCCGGCGGGCAGCGACGCGGCGAGGAAGCCCGTGACGGCGTGGAAGCCGTAGCTGGTGCCGACGTCGGTCGCGGACCGGGTCCGCTGTCCGGCCCGCACGGCGCGCAGACCGCCGTACACGAGGAGCGAGGCGCCCACGTGTCCCCAGGCGAAGGCGCCCGCCGCCCACCACGCGCCGTACGCGTACTCCGTGTACCCGAGGACGGCGAGCAGCAGCAGCGCGTACCCCAGGTCCATCGGCGCCTCGACGACCAGGGCGCTGGTGACGAGGGTGTCCCACCGTCCGGCGCGCAGGTTGTCCACGTTGGTCGAGCAGCGGCGCAGGAGACGGGCGCGGCGGGCGGGGTTCAGCAGGCGGCGGGCGGCGAGGGCGCCGAGCTGGACGCCGCCGACATAGGCCGGGGCGAACCGGGGCGCGAGTGCGGTGATCGTCATCGGCCCATCATCGGACGCGCGTTGGGGCCGCGCCGGCCTCCGGGGAACGCGGTGCGTCAGCCGCGGTCGAGATAGGCGAGGACGGCCAGGACCCGGCGGTTGTCGTCGTCGGAGGGCGCGAGGCCCAGCTTGGCGAAGATGTTGGAGGTGTGCTTGGCCACGGCCCGTTCGGTGACGACGAGCCGTTCGGCGATCGCCGCGTTGGAACGGCCCTCCGCCATCAGCTCGATGACCTCCCGCTCCCGCGGGGTGAGCCGGGCCATCGGCGCGTCCTGCGAGCGCCGGGACAGCAGTTGCGAGATCACCTGGGGGTCCATCGCCGTGCCGCCGCCCGCCACCCGGCGGACGGCGTCGACGAACTGGTCGGCGTCGAAGACCCGGTCCTTGAGCAGATAGCCGACGCCGCCGCTGCCGTCGGCCAGCAGCTCCTGCGCGTAGAGCTGCTCCACGTGCTGGGAGAGCACCAGCACGGGCAGCCCGGGGGTGGCCCGCCGGGCGGCCAGGGCGCACTGCAGGCCCTCGTCGGTGAAGGACGGGGGCAGCCGGACGTCCACCACCGCGACGTCGGGCTTCAGCTCGGCCAGCGCCCGGCTCAGCTCGGGCCCGCTCTCGACGGCCGCCACGACCTCGAAGTCGTACGCCTCCAGCAACCGGACCAGCCCGTCGCGCAGCAGGAACAGGTCTTCGGCAAGGACGACACGCAACGTGGGGCTCCAGAGTGAGGAAGGCCGCGCCTTCCGCGGGCCCGGTGCCCCCATCTTCGCTCAGGTCGTCGCCCGGGCCATCGCTCAGGCCATCGCGAAGTCCGCGAAGTCGAAGCCCGGGGCGACCACGCAGCTCACCAACACCGGCTCGTTGCCCAGGGGTTCGGCGTCCTGCCAGGCGCCGCCGGGAACCAGCAGCTGCGGGCGGTCGCCGTCCTCGACGCCCGGGCCGAGGACCAGCTCCCGGGCCCCCGCCTCGTCCGGCGCGTTGCCGCCGCCGCCCAGGCGCAGCCGCAGCCGGCTGCCGCGGTGCCACAGCCACAGCTCGTCGGAGCGCACGCGGTGCCAGCGCGAGCGCTCGCCGGGGTGCAGGAGGAAGTGGATGCCGGTCGCGTACGCCCGCGGGCCCGGGTAGCCGTCCGGGACCGTGCCGCCGGACGTCCGCCATGTCTGCCGGTACCACCCGCCCTCGGGGTGCGGTTCCAGGCCGAGGAGGGATACCAGGGGGGAGATGCCGCTCGCGGAGCTCATGGCCCCGACCCTCTCATCCGGCGGCGGACGCTGCCAGGGCGCACGGGATCCCGATCGTGACGAGGGTCGGCCCGCCCGCCGGGCTGCTGATCGCCAGCAGCCCGTCGAAGGCGCCCAGCCGCCGCTCGATGCCCGGCAGCCCCGTGCCCCGCGAGGCGTCCGCGCCGCCGTGCCCGTCGTCGGACACGAGGGCGCGCAGCATCCCCTCCGTGTGGTGGAGGTCCACCCGGATCCGGGTGGCCCGTGCGTGCTTGACGGCGTTGGTGAGCACCTCGCTGACCGCGAAGTAGGCGGCGGACTCGACCGGTTCGGGGGCCCGGCCCGGCAGGTCCACCGTCACCTCGACCGGCAGCGGCATGCGCAGCGCCAGCGCCCGCACCGCGTCGCCCAGGCCGCGCTCGGCGAGGACCGGCGGGTGGATGCCGCGGACCAGGTCCCGCAGTTCGGTCAGCGCCTCGGCGGAGTCGGCGCGGGCGGCGGCGAGCAGCCGCTTGGCCCGCGCCGGGTCCTTCTCGACGAGCGCCTCGATCGTGCCCAGGCTCATGCCCATGGCCACCAGCCGGGCCTGGGCGCCGTCGTGCAGGTCGCGCTCGATGCGCCGGAGTTCGGCGGCGGAGTGGTCGACCGCGTCCTCCCGGGTCTCCGTCAGCCGCCGGACGCGCAGTTCGAGCTCGCGCTCGTGGTCGGGGTGGAGGAACTGCCGGGCGAGGACGGCGTTGGCGCGCAGCAGGCGCGGGGCGGTGAGGACGCCGAGGCCGGCGAAGACCGCGCCCAGGCAGGCCGCCAGGTTGGCGCTGGTCTGGCCGGTGATGTGGATGAACGCGAACCACTCGTTGCCGCCGGCGTCGACGATCGGCTTCCACACACCGCAGGCCAGCACGATGCCCCACGGGAAGTAGAGGAAGAAGACGGGCGGCAGGATCGCGAGGACGAAGCCCGCGGTCATGTCCGCCAGCAGCCACAGGAGGTCGCGCCAGGTCGCCTTGTCCTTCAGCAGCGCCGCACACCGCTCGGCCTGCCCCACGAGCCCGCCGCGCTCCGGAACCGGCCGGTACGGGACGGGGATGGAGACGCCGGACCACTCCATGGCGTACAGCCGGCGCCGGTTGGCGTAGGCCCGTACGGCCCGGACGGCGTGGGGCGTGGTGAGGACGCCGATGCCCGCCGGGACGAGGGCGATGGAGCAGACGGCGAGGGTGAACAGGAGGATCGAGGAGACCAGCCCCCAGAGCGCGAGCCGCAACGATCTCTCGGCGGCCTTGAGTGCTGTACCGATCCTCATGCTGTGCTCGCTCCCGATGCGCTGTTCCGGGAACGGTTCCCCCGGGCCTGCACCCCAGTCTGCTGGCTGTTTCCGGCCAGGTCACGGGGTGTGGCCCGAGGGCGGGGGGTGTACGTAGGTACACCCCCGGCGGTCGGCGGGGGTCAGCTGCCGGACGGGGGCGCGTACTTGTAGCCGACGCGGCGCACGGTCACGATCGACCTGCGGTGCTCCGCGCCCATCTTGCGGCGGAGCCGGGCGACATGGACGTCGACGGTGCGCCCGTCGCCCACGTGACCGTAGCCCCACACGGTCGTCACCAGCTGGTCGCGGGTGTGCACCCGGTGCGGATGCGCCACGAGGTGGGCCAGCAGCTCGAACTCCAGATATGTCAGGTCCAGCAGCCGCCCGGCGATCCGGGCGGTGCGCTGCTCGGGGTCGATGCTCACCAGCGCGTCCCCGCGGCCGGCGGCCGCCGCGGCGGCCGGGGCCGGCTGCTCGGCCGGTACGAGGACCAGGTAGCCGACCATCGGCGGCTGGCCGGGCAGGGACGGCAGGGAGTGCTGGGGTGCGGGCAGCCAGGTGGCCCCGGGGTGCAGCAGATCGGCGACCGGGGGCACCTCGTCGGGGGCGACGGCTCGCAGCCGCTGGCGCTGTGCCGGGACGCCGGCGACGGGGGTGGTCAGCGTATGCAGGTTCGTCATGGAGAGCTCAGCTCTTTCGCGCGGGGGGACGCCGAATTAAGGACGTGCGGTGCGCGGGCCGTTGGCCGGTATCGGTACCGGCGGCTGACTTCGACGTAAGGGGTCAGCGGAAGAGAGGGGCCTGCGCGGGACTACACGCGCGACAACACACTCGGTCGAAGTCGTGATGCTGGCGGGAAGGCCAGAATGGCTCAAGGTCGTTGCGACCCATCACGGTGTTCTGGTGGCTGGCCATGCGCCTATTGAAGCATGGCGTGCGCCGGGGCAGCAGACCCTTTCCCGCATGTGACCAGGACCGTCCGGATATTGGACTCCCGGGGGCCGGGCCCGGCCCCCGGCGGGCGGTCCGGTCCGGGCTCAGCGCCCCGCCCGCGCGGCCCGCGACCGCAGCCCCGCCCCCGCCCACGCGCACCCGCCCAGCCACGCCACCGCGAACGCCCACCCCGCCACCACGTCCGTCAGCCAGTGCACCCCGAGGTACACCCGGGTCAGGCCGACCGACACCGCCCAGCAGACGACGACGGCCACGACGGGCCAACGCTCCCGCGAGGAGACCCGTACCGCGACCGCCGTCGCGAGCAGTCCCGCCGCGATCGCCGTCGTCGTCGCGTGCCCGGACGGGAACGAGAAGCCCGAGGCGTGCGTCGCCCAGTCCGCCGCCGGCGGGCGCGGGCGGGCCGCGAGGGCCAGGACCAGGCGGCGCAGGCCCTGCCCGCAGGCCAGGACGGCCACGGCGCCGGCCGCGTACGCGAGGCGCCGCCGCACCAGCAGGCCCGCCGCCGCGGCGACCGCGTAGGGGACGACTCCGGTCCCGGTCGCGGTCAGCGCCCGGGCCGCGGACACCGCGACGTCGGGCCGGTGCGCCAGCGCCCAGGCGTGCGCCGCCGCGTCGGGGGCGAGCGCCCTCCAGCCGCCGTGCGCGACGGCCGCGGTCACCACCGCGAAGCCGAGCAGCCCGGCCAGGGTCAACAGGGGAGGCGCCGTACGGGAGTTCACGCGGACGTCAGCAGGGGCCGCAGCGGCGTCGCCGCCAGCCGGCGCGCCACCGCCCCGGAGAACCGGCGCACCGGCACCGCGAGGGCGGACGCGCTCAGCGCGCCCACCGCGAGGCCGGCGGCCACGTCGTGCGGGTAGTGGACGCCGACCCACACCCGGGAGGCCGCCATCGCCAGGGCCGCCACCGCCGCGAGGAGGCCCAGCCGCCGGGAGACGCACCACACCGCGACCGCCGCCGCGGCGGCCAGTGCCGCGTGGTTGCTGGGGAAGGACCAGTCGCCGGGGGCCGGGCAGGCCTCCAGGGCGACGGTGTGCAGGGTCCGGCAGGGGCGGTCCTCGCGCACCACGGCCTTCACCAGGTCGTCGGCCGCGAAGGCCAGGACGACGATCAGCGGCGCGGCCAGCGCCGGCACCGCCGCGCGGGGCCCCCGGGCGCGGGCGCGCCACCACGCCACCGCCATCAGCACGGCGAACAGCGCCAGTCCGTATGCCGACCACGCGGTGACGAGGGAGTCCAGCCAGCCGGGAGAACGGCGGGCCAGGTCCACCACGTCCGTGTAGACGGAGCCGTCGACGCCGGAGCCGTCGAGGGCGAGGGCGGTGGGGGGTGCGGTCACGGGCGAGGTCCCTTCGTCGGGGTTCGTCGGGGGAGGGGGAGGCGTGACGGGCCGGCCGACTACAATCGTGTAGACGGTCTACGGCACTGTAGACGACGAAGGGAGAAGGAGGGTTCCCGTGAGCGGCGAGCAGGACGGCAGGCAGGACGGGCGGCGACCGGCGGGCGAACTGGAGGCCGGCGTCATGGCTGCGTTGTGGGCCGCCGGGGAGCCGATGGTCCCCGAGCGGGTGCGGCGCGCCCTGGACCCGGAGCCGGCCCGCACCACCGTCGCGACGATCCTGTCCCGCCTGCACGAGAAGGGCCTCGTCGGCCGGGAGCGGTCCGGCCGCGGCTACGCCTACTTCCCCGTCCGGGACGTCCAGGACGCCCAGGGCCTGACCGCCCGCCGCATGCACCGCGAACTGGAGCGGGACAGCGACCGCGGGACCGTCCTGGCCCGCTTCGTGGACCAGCTCGGCGCGGACGACGAACGCCTGCTGCGGGAGCTGCTCGAAGCGGGCGGGCAGGACGGCCGGTGATCACCCTGCTGCTGGTGCCGCTGCTGGCGCCCTGCGCCATGCCCCTGCTGGCCCGGCACGCCGTCGCGCGGCTGGCCCCCGGCGCCGCGCTGCGGGTGCTGACCCTCACCGTCCTGGTGCTGGCCGGCTCCTCGCTGGCCGCGCTCGGGACGCTCGTCCTGACGGGGCTGCTCCGGCTGCCGGTCTTCGCCGCGCTGGAGAAGCTCGTCCACCCGCTGGACGCGAACCCCGCCGCGCTGCCGCTGGCCGCACCGGCCGCCGGGATGCTCGCCGTCTGCGCCTGGCAGTTGGCGCGCTCCGCGCTGCGCCAGGCCGGCGGGCTGCGCTCGGCCCGGCGCAGCGCGGACGCGCGGCCCGCGGCCGGCGACCTCTGCGTGATCGACAGCCCCGGCCCGGACGCCTACGCGCTGCCCGGCCGGCCGGGCCGGATCGTGGTCACCACCGGCATGCTCCGCAGCCTCGGCCCGGCCGAACGCGAGGCGCTCTTCGCCCACGAGCGCGCCCATCTCGCCGGTCGCCACCATCTCCACCTCCTCGTGGCCGAGCTCGCGGCCCACTGCCACCCGGGCCTGCGCCCGGCCCGGGCCGCCGTCCGGCTGGCCGTCGAGCGCACGGCCGACGAGGCGGCCGCCGCCGTCACCGGCGACCGGCGGCTGACGGCCCGGGCCATCGGCCGCGCCGCCCTGGCCGCGAGCGCGGCCCGCACCACTCGCCCGGCCGGCGCCCCGGCCGCCACCTCCGGCCCGGTGCCGCAGCGCGTCGCGGCCCTCCTCGCCCCGCCGCACCGCCCGCACCGCCTCGCGCCGCTGCTCGGCGGGCTGCTCATGCTGTGCGCGGGCCTGTCCCTGGCCGCCGCCGGGGCGGGGGCGATCAGCCTCCACGAGCGGATCGAGATCGCCCAGGGCGAGGGCCCGGCCGCTGCGCATGCGGGGGGTACGGGATCCCCATAGCGTGGGAAACGGCGCATTCCCTCGTACCCCTGGAGGTACCGCCATGGCCGCGCACACGCTCAAGGCTCGTACTCTCAAGGACAAGGTCGTCGTCATCGGGGGCGCGTCGAGGAACCTCGGCAGCCTGATCGCGAAGGAGCTCGCGGCGGACGGGGCCAAGGTCGTCGTCCACTACAACAGCGACTCCTCCCGGGACAAGGCCGAGCAGACCGCCGCGGACGTCCGGAAGGCGGGCGGCGAGGCGGTCACGCACCAGGGGGACCTGACGAAGGTCGCCGAGGTGGAGAAGCTCTTCGACGCCGCGGTACGGGAGTTCGGCCGGGTCGACTGCATGGTGAACACCGCGGGCATGGTCATCAAGAAGCCGATGACCGAGACCACGGAGGAGGAGTTCGACAGGATGTTCGCCGTCAACACCAAGGCGGCGTACTTCATGATGCGCGAGGCCGCCAAGCGGCTGGAGGACGGCGGGAAGATCGTCACCATCGTCACCTCGCTGCTCGCCGCGTACACCGGCCTCTACTCCGTCTACGCCGGCAGCAAGGCCCCCGTCGAGCACTTCACCCGGGCCCTGTCCAAGGAGCTCTTCGGCCGCCGGATCTCGGTCAACAACATCGCCCCCGGGCCCATGGACACCCCGTTCTTCTATCCGGCCGAGACCGACGACTCCGTCGCCTACCACAAGTCGTCCGCGATGAACGGCGAGCTGACGAAGATCGAGGACATCGCCCCGTACGTCAAGTTCCTCCTGACGGACGGCTGGTGGCTCAACGGGCAGACGCTCTTCATCAACGGCGGGTACACGACGCGCTGAAACTGGTGGTGACAGACCCAGGTTCAGTACGCACTGCCAACGGCCCGGCCCCCGGCCGAAGATCGTCGGCATGGAGCGATTCACCGACAAGACAGCCCTGATCACCGGCGGCACCAGCGGCATCGGCCTCGCCGCCGCCCGCCGCCTCCTCGACGAGGGCGCGCACGTGGCCATCACCGGCCGGGACGACGCGCGGCTCGCGGCGGCCGCGAAGGAACTGGGCGGGGAGCGTGTGCTCACCGTCCGCGCCGACGCCGCCGTCCCCGCCGAACTCGACGCGCTGATGCGGGAGGTGGAGTCCTGGCGCGGCGGCCTGGACACCGTCTTCGCCAACGCCGGCGTCGGGACCTTCAAGCCGGGCGCCGAGCTCACCGAGGACGACGTCGACCACACCCTCGCGGTCAACTTCAAGGGCGTCTTCCACACCGTCCAGAAGGCCGTGCCGCTGCTGCGCCCCGGCGGGTCCGTCGTCATCAACGCGTCCTGGACGCTGCACCGGGGGCTGGCGGCCGCGTCCGTCTACGCCGCGAGCAAGGCCGCCGTGCACAACCTGGCACGCACCCTGGGCACGGAACTGGCCCCCCGCGGCATCCGCGTCAACTCCGTCAGCCCCGGCTACATCGACACCCCGATGTACCGGGAGGTCAACCCGGACCCCGCCACGGAGGCGGTGGTCGCCGCCCAGATTCCGCTGGGCAGGCTGGGCGGTTCCGCGGAGGTGGCCGCGGCGGTGGCGTTCCTCGCGTCGGACGACGCGGCGTACATCAGCGGCCAGGACCTGATCGTCGACGGCGGGCTCGTCGGCTCGGCCCCCCTGGGCCTGTGAGGGGACCGGCAGGCCGGGTGATGCGCGCGATCGGCCAGGACGCCTTCGGCGGGCCGGAGGTGCTCAAGGAGGTCCGGCTGCCCGTTCCGGTGCCCGGCCCCGGCCAGGTGCTGGTCCGGGTGCGCGCGGCGGGCCTCAACCCCACCGACTGGAAGCACCGGGCGGGCCCCGCCTTCCTCGGCGAACCGCCGTTCGTTCTGGGCTGGGACGTCTCCGGCGTCGTCGAGGAGACGGGCCTGGGCGTCACCGTCCACCGGCCGGGCGACGAGGTCTTCGGCATGCTCCCGCACCCGTACGGTGCGGGGGCGCACGCCGAGTACGCCGTCGGCCCCGCCCGGGCGTTCGTCCGCAAGCCGGACGGCATCGGCCATGTGCAGGCGGGCGCCCTGCCGCTCGCCGCCCTGACCGCCTGGCAGGCCCTGGTGGACGTGGCCCGACTCGCCCCCGGGCAGCGGGTGTTGATCCACGCGGCCGCGGGCGGGGTCGGCCATCTGGCCGTGCAGATCGCCAAGGCGCGCGGGGCGTATGTGATCGGCACGGCGAGTGCCGCCCGGCACCCGTTCCTCCGCCGGCTCGGCGCCGACCTCGTGATCGACTACCGCACGACGGACTTCGCCACGGCGGTCCGCGACGTGGACGTCGTTCTCGACACCGTCGGCGGCGACTACCGCGAGCGCTCCCTGCGCACGCTGCGCCGCGGCGGCACCCTGGTCTCCCTCCAGCCGTACGGACAGCGTGAACTGGCCGAGGAGGCGGAACCGTTCGGCGTCCGCGCGGAGGTGATGATCGTCGAGTCCGACCACGCGGGAATGGCCGCGATCACCCGGCTCGTCGCGGACGGAAAGCTGCGCGCGGAGATCGCGGGCACCTTTCCGCTCGCCGACGCGGCGCGGGCGCACGCGGCGGGGGAGACCGGGCGCACCGTGGGAAAGCTGGTGATGACCGTGGACTGAAAAGGAATTCCTACGCGGTCCGCGATTTCTCCAGCAATTCGCCGACGATTTCGGCGACTTTCGCGGGCGACGGCATCGTCGGATGGTGCGTGGTCAGGCCGGAGTGAATGTCGAAGGAATCGTGCCAGTCCGGCTCGGGAATGTGGTGCCCGTCCTCGCGGATCTGTGCCACATTCCGCTGCACGGCCGCCTTGTTCCACATGGGCCCGCCCATGGAGGGGAAGAAGACGACCGGGAAATTCGAGGCCAGGACGACCGTCGCGATGCGATTGGGGGCGGCGCCCGTCGCGGCGGCGGAGAGGATGTTCGCGGTGGCCGGCAGGACGACCAGGATGTCGTGGTCGGCGACGAGCCGGGAGGGCTTGTCCGTCGGCCAGTCCGACGGCGCCTCGCCGTGGACGACGCGCTCGGCCGAGAGCCGCACGGTGTCCGGCGGGATGAACGAGGTCGCGGTGTGGGACATCAGCACGGTGTAGGTGCCGCCGAGCCGGCCGCGGAGTTCGTCGAGGTAGGAGGGCAACGCCGTCACGGCCACGGACCCGGTGGCGCCGATGAGGACGCGCGGACCGCCTGACGGTACGTCAGTCGCATTTAACATAACTGCAATGATGCACGGAGCCACGAGCCTGTTCAACCGTTTGTCAGGGCTTTTCAGTTGAGGCGTCCGGCACCCGCGGGCAGCGGGTGCCGGACGCCTCGTCCGTTGCGGACCTACCCCGTCGCGCCCGCCGGTCAAACACCTCGATCACCAGGTCAACTGCACCGCCATAAAGAAAACTTGGGGTATCTGAAAACGTGCCTTGGGGGCCTTCTTCCGGCCATCGCGTCAAGTGGGCGGGGATTTTCGGCGAGTTCGCGATGCTCTCGCTGCGTGATCTTGTCAACGCGGTTTGTTGCAACTACGATACGAACACATGAAGTGATCTCGCCCGACCCACGGGCCGGTTCACCGCGGGAGCACCACGAAGGCGCAGGCGGCCGTCGCCGCCGGGAGCGCCGCCGTTCCATGGGCAGCCGCCCGAGCCATCCACACGCACCCGCCCGCCGCACCGGCACCGGCCTGCGCACGCAACGTCACGTGAAACGCCACGCAATGCGAAGCACCAGAGAGGCACGGGGACTTTGATGATGGAAGACCTTCTTGTCGAGTTACGGAATCGTCGTGTCAACCTTCGCCCGAACGGCGATCGCCTCGGCATCGAGGCTCCTGACGACGCCCCTGACGCCCCGGTTGAGCGCGGCCGTCGCCGAGCACCACGACCGGCTGGCCGCCCTCCTCGCGGGCAGGCCGCACCCGGCGAACCTCCCCGCCGTCGAGCCCGAACCGGGCCTGCGCAACGACCCGTTCCCGCTGACCGACATCCAGCACGCCTACCTCATCGGCCGCACCAAGGGCCTCGAACTCGGCGGGGTGTCCAGCCACTACTACTTCGAGTTCGACGGCACCGGCCTGGACGTGCCCCGCCTCTCGGCGGCCCTCAGAAGGTCGTCGAGAGGCACGACATGCTCCGCGCGGTGGTCCAGCCCGGCGGAAAGCAGCGGGTGCTGGAGCAGGTCCCGCCGTACGAGATAGCCGCCGAGGACCTCCGCGGCAGAAGCGACGGCGAGCAGGCCGAGGCCCTCGACCGCGTCCGCGGCGAACTCGCCGACCAGGTGCTGCCCACCGAGGAGTGGCCGCCGTTCGACATCCGCGCCTCGCTCCTCGACGAGGACCGCGTCCGGCTGCACCTGAGCATGGACCTCCTCTTCGTCGACGTCCGCAGCCTGTTCGTCGTCCTCGACGAGTGGCGCCGCTTCTACGACGACCCCTCCTGGACGCCCGAGCCGCTCGAACTCACCTTCCGGGACTACGTCCTGGCCGAGCAGGCCCTGGAGTCCGAGGCCCTCGGCAAGCGGTCCGCCGACTACTGGCTGTCCCGCGTGGACGAGCTGTCCCCCGGCCCCGACCTGCCCATCGGCACGGCCCCCGAGCGCCTGGGCCGGCCCACCTTCACCCGGCGCCGCGCGGCCCTCGCGCCCGAGCGCTGGGCCGCGCTGTCGGACGCGGCCCACCGCCACGGCCTGACCCCCAACAACCTGCTGCTGGCCGCCTACGCGGAGGTGCTGCGCACCTGGTCCAGGCGGCAGGAGTTCACGCTCACCCTCACCCAGCTCCACCGCCTGCCGCTGCACCCGCAGGCGCAGCGGATCGTCGGCGACTTCCTCTCGCCCGGCCTGCTCACCGTCGGCGGCACCGCCGAGGAGTCCTTCGCCGAGCGCGCCGCCGGCGTCCAGCGCCAACTCCTCGCGGACCTGGCCCACTCGGCGTTCGGCGGCATCCGCGTGCTGCGCGAGCTCACCCGCCGCCAGGGCGACGGGCGCAACGTCTCGATGCCCGTCGTCTTCTCCAGCATGCTGGGCGCGGACGGCGACGCGGCGACCGCCGACGCCCCTGCGGCTCTTCGGCGACGTGGCGTACGGCATCAGCCAGACCCCCCAGGTCTGGCTGGAGAAACCAGGTCACGGAGGAGAACGGCGAGCTCGTCCTCAACTGGAACGCCGTGGACGGCCTGTTCCCCGAGGGCACGCTGGACGCCATGTTCGACGCCTACACCACGCTCCTCGACCGGCTCGTCGAGGACGGGACGGTGTGGTCGGCCACCGGCGGAATCGTTCCGCTGCCGGCCGCGCAGACCGCCGAGCGCGAGCTCGCCAACGCCACGGCCCAGGACATCCCGCCGGCCCTGCTGCACGAGCTCGTCGGCGAGGCCGCCCGTCGCGCCCCCGACGCGGTGGCCGTGATCTCCGGCGGCACCGAGACCACGTACCGCGAGCTGACCGAGGACGCGCACCGCCTCGCCCGGCGGCTGCGCGACGTCTGCGGTGCCGAGCCCAACACGATGATCGCGGTCTCGATGCGGCCGGGCCCCGGCCAGATCTCCGCCCTGCTGGGCGTCCAGCACGCGGGCGCCGCCTACGTCGCCATCGACCCCGAACTGCCCGAGCAGCGGCGGCTGAAGCTGCTGGGCCAGTGCAAGGCCGGGGCCGTCGTCACGGAGGCCGGGCTGCGGGAGACGCTGACCTGGCCGGACGGACTGGAGATCGTCACCGCCGACGACCCGGAGACCCGCGGCTACGGGAGCGAGCCCGTCGCCGGGCGTGCAGGGCGTGGACGACCTCGCCTACGTGATCTTCACCTCCGGCTCCACCGGTGAGCCCAAGGGCGTGATGATCTCGCACCGGAACGCCTCCAACACCGTCCAGGACATCAACCGCCGGTTCGGCGTGGGCCCGGGCGACCGCGTGCTGGCGCTGGCCCCCACCGGCTTCGACCTGTCGGTGTACGACATCTTCGGCATCCTCGGCGCGGGCGGCGCGATCGTCGTCCCCGAGCCCAAGCGGGCCAACGACCCCGCGCACTGGACCGAGTTGATCGACCGGTACGGGGTCACCGTCTGGGACAGCGTGCCCGCGCCGATGCGCATGTGGGTCGAGACGCTGACCGAGGCCGCCCCCGGCAGCGGGGCGAGCCTGCGCCTCGCCCTGCTCAGCGGCGACTGGATCCCGCTGGACCTGCCCGTCCGGCTCCGCGAGCACCTCCCGAACCTCAGGGCGATCAGCCTCGGCGGTGCCACGGAGGGCTCGATCTGGTCGATCCACTACCCGATCGGCGAGGTCTCGGCCGACTGGTCGAGCATCCCCTACGGCAAGCCGCTGGCCAACCAGTCCTTCCACGTCCTCAACGAGTGGCTGGAACCGTGCCCCACCGGGGTGACCGGAGAGCTCTACATCGGCGGCACGGGTGTCGCCCAGGGCTACTGGGCCGACCCGGTCCGCACGGCGGAACGATTCATCACCCACCCCGCCACCGGCGAACGGCTCTACCGCACCGGCGACCTGGGCCGCTACCAGCCCGGCGGGAACATCGAGATCCTCGGCCGCACCGACTTCCAGGTGAAGATCAACGGCTACCGGGTCGAGC
>NZ_BAAAXZ010000021.1:0-86462 GCF_039535865.1 Streptomyces thioluteus | reverse complement strand
GGATGTCGGATGCGGCAGCAGTTTCCCCGGCACCCATGGGTCCCTCCCCCACAAATGTTGACGATGCCCAACAATTATTATTGTTTGACGTTGCGTTCCAACCTACCTCTCGTTCGGAAGGGACCCGTGCTCTGCGCCTGCTCCTCGGTCGCCCTCGGCAGTTGCCGTCTGGCACGGCCGATGGTCATGGGTGGGGGGGGGGTGGGGCCGGGATCCTCGGACGGCATGCGCGACAACCTCGGGGTCTCCGTCTCCGCGGCTCGGCAGCTGTCTCCGTCTTCGCCCTGTCGTACGCGCTGCTGGCGACCGTCCTGGCCCACGCTGACCGCCCGCTGGGGGACCGCCGCCGCCTGCTGTCACCGCCCTGGGCGGCTTCACGTCTCGAACGCGCTCAGCGGCGCTCGCCCCGGGCTACGGGCACCCTCCTCGACACCGGGGGCTCGCCGCGGCCGGTGCGCGCTCTACACGCCCACGGCCTCGGGCGTCGCCACCGCCCCGCCCGACGGAGCGCCGCGTGACGGTGCGCTCGCCCAACGTTGCTCGGCGGCATTATGACGGGCACGGGCGCTCGGCCGTACCGGTTTCGGGCGCGTACTCGGGAGACACGGACTGGCGGCTGACGATGTGGCTGGTCGTGGCGCTCGGCCCGTCGCCGCGTTCGCTGTGACTCGGCCCTGTGATGCGCGGATGCCCGGCCGGCGGCCGGGGCGCCGGGGCTCCGCGAGCGGTGAACCCGTGCGCGACCGCCGCGTGGTGGGGCGCGGCCACGACCCTGACCTTCTTCCTGTCCTTAACGCCATATACATCTACCTGGCCCGGCCGTCCGCCCGCGACGGGCGGCGGACCAGGGGCGCCTCAGCATGATCCTGCTGGGTCACGCATCGGGTCGGTCGCGGGCAGCTGGCTGGGCGGGAGCCTGGTGGGACCGCCTCGGCTGTGCGGACGGTACTGCTCGCGGGCAGCGTGGCCGCCGGACTGGCGTTTCACGCACTGCGTGGCTGTGCGGGGTGAGCCTGCCGGAGTGCGTTGGTGTACGCCGTGGGTTCTCCCCCTTGCGTGCTGGGCCGTGGGCGTCCGCGCTCCCGCACCGGAGGCCTCCATCGCCCGGCGAACGCGCGTGCTGATCTCGGTCAACACAGCGCGCTTGTACCTGGGCGTTCGTTTCGGCGGTGGGCCGTGGGCAGGGGGGCGATGGCGGTACTCGGGGTAGCGGTGGTCCCGTGGTGTCGGCGGGGTTGGCGGTCGGTGGCGTGGGGCTGTCGTTCACGACGACGGCTCGGCCGGCCGACGCGGGGCGCGCGGTGGCGTGCGCGCGAGGCCGGTGCGCGGGTGCGGGAGCTGTCCTCGAGCGCCTTGGGGACGGGCTGAATAGCCCGTTCCGGCGCTCGGAGGACTTCGCCCGAAGGGTGGGGGGAGATTGGGTCCGGGGTCTCCCCGGGAACGTGGATGAAAGGCGGGCGGGGCACAATCCCCGCGGCGCAAGCGAGGAAGGGCGGAAACCCCTACCCCGTCCAGCGCTCCCGCCACACCCGCACCGCACCCGCTCCACCGGCGGCCCCCCACCCCGGCGGGGCCGCGACGCCCCACGATGTGAAGCCGTCGACACGGCGGCCGAGCACGGGCACGTGCTTGAGAGCAGGCCCCGACCCAAGAATTACGCGGCCGCTCCCTGCCCGGGCGCTTCCGCCAGCAGCGTCCCCAGCCGTCGTACAAACCCGGGACGCCGACCCGGCGTGAGGTACGTGTCCAGCCCCGGCTGATCCGCAAGCTGCTTGCGGACGCAGCCCGGTCGGCCGCCGGTCGATCGCCCGATGGATACGTCCACGCGCCCTCCGCCCCGATCGCCTCACGACCGCCGTCACCGCCGCGATGATTCCGCGCCGCCGTCCTGGTCAGGGAACCCGAGGACGCTAACTCAGCGCCCCATGTCCGCCTCGCAGCTCCGCGGCCGTCGCACACTAGCGCGGTCCAGCCTCGCCGCGCCGCCCGCGCAGAAGTCGTTTGGCGGACCGCAGCAATCACCCGGACCGGCAAGGTCGCAGGGCGACCGCTACCGAGGCGAAGGTCTCGAGCGCTGGGGGTCAGGCCGTCGGCGGCCATGTCGCTGACCAGTTCCAGCCGGTCCGCCCCGCCGGACTGTGCCGCCGTCGCGTCTTCGGGGCCGAGCGCGATTACCTCGAGAATTGGTCTAGACATGTAACCAGGGTGCCACACACACGACCCATCAGGAAGATGCCCCATGGCCATCACCCTGCAGGAGCGCTTGGCGCGGACGGTCGACGCCGCCCGGGGGACGGACGCGGACGGTCCGCAGCCCGGCCCTACGCCGGACGAACTCCTCAAGCGCTGGTCCGAACCGCAGCGCCGCTACCAAACCGTCACCCCCTGACCGCCGTTGGAACCGGGTGGACGAACTGGCGGCCACGCCGAGGACCTGGCGGCCGTCCGACTCGCGCCTGGTTCCACGACGCGGTCTACCTGCCCGAGCGCTCCACAACGAGGAGCGCAGCTCGCGGCTGGCGCGGAAGCGGGGCCCTCGCCGAACTCGGCGTCCCGGCCGCCCGCACGGCGGAGGTCGTCCGGCTCGTCCTCCTGACGGTCGATCACGACGGCGCCCGGCGACCGCGACACGGCGAGGTCCTGGCGACGCGGACCCTCGCCGTGCTCGGCGGCCACGGCCGGAGGACTACGCGACGTACGCGGCGGAGGTGCGGCAGGATGTACGGCTTCGTGCCGGCGAGGCGTTCCGCACCGGCCGCGCGGACGTACTGCGCCAACTGCTCGCCCTGCCGAGGCTGTCCGCACCCGCCAGGGGTACGAGCGCTGGAGCGACACGGCGACTGCAAACCTCACGCGGAGCTGCGCTCCTCACGACGTGACGGAGGCCCGGTTGCACACGGTTTCCCCGGGGGGAGCGCCGCTTGCGCCGCCGCAGTCCGCCCCCAACAGCAGCCGCAGCTTTCGTCCGGCTGCGCACTCCACCGCCCGAGCCGCACCGGTCCCGTTACGCCGCCTCCGCCACGCGTAGTGATCGCAGTGAACGCCCTCGGGGGCAGGCCCATCCGGGCCGCGAACGCGTGCAGCTCTCGAAGCTCACGTCGCTCACCAGTGTGGCGACCACATCCGCCGTTGGCGGGTCCACAGCGGGCGGTCGATGTACAGGGGGGACATGGGGTATCCCCGGTCGTCAGCGCCCAGCGGCGTGAGACAGCTGCCACCGGCCCACCAGCACCGCTGCTTCTTGCAGGCCCAGTGCGGTTCCGCACCCAGCTCGTGGCTCGAACCTCCAGCGCGTGGGGATAGCCCCGAGTGCACGCAGACGGGGCACAGCGGCCAGTCGCCGTGCGATTCAGCAGCGCGTCCTAGGACGTACATCGGCCGATGAGCCGGCCACGCCAAACGCGGCGCTCCGGCCACTGACTCGACCCAACCACGCCGCGCCGCCACCGCGTCACTCGACAGCGAGACGATGTACGGGCTCGGCCACGCGCCCGGCGGTCAGGTCAGGCTCCCTGAGCGACCGACCAGTGGCCCGTGGCCGCGTGCCAGTGCTTGTTCGAGCATCCATGCGCCATTGTCCGGGACACCAGAGGTTGACGCACATCGGAGCCGAAATACCTTTCACTGCTGTAGCCGCTGATCGAGGAAACGCGCCGAAGCTCCCCATCCGACCCCTTGCGCGCACGGCGGTCCCCCGTGCCCCCTCCCCCGCCGCCCGTGGCGCGCCAAGGTCCGCACGGCTGGCCCCGTCATGACGGCGGCTCCACGACTATGACACCAGCGGACGATGGACGCACCGACACGACACTTGACGACCCTGGTGGCCGACCCGGCCGGCACTCCAGCCACGCGCCCACAGTCACGCGCACACCTCACGTCCACGAGCGCAGGCCGGCAACCAGCCGAGAGCCACGATAGGAGCGTGCGCCACCGCTACGCCCGAGCTAGGGCCGATACCCGGCTATCCCGGCCTATCTCTGCGACCTCGACAGGCCTCTCGCCGGGCTCGCCACGCACACGAGCAGGCACGGCCCGGCCGGGCCCACGGCGTCACCCCGCGACAATCACCGCTCGACGATCCCGCCAACTTTGGACCGTGGAGTCGTCGACCATCATGAAGCTGCGCCCACCCTGAGGAGGCGCGCTGCCTGGCCGACACGGCCGCCGCCACCTCGACACCACGGCAGGAGGCGTGCCGTGAGGCCCGCCGCTCGACCCACGGCCACGCCCGTCACGGACAGTCTACGGCATACGGCGCCTCACCTCGTACTCGGCCACAGGACCTGCAGTCCAGATAGCTTACGCTGGCACACAGCCGACACGTGCGAAACGCATCCGCACGCGCACGCACTGCGCCCGGCGACCCCCACCGGCCGTCACCACCGCGCGTTCCAGCGCAGACTGCGCGCCACTGCGACGACGTGTCTGGCAACCCTCGCCAGCAGCCACTCAGTACGCAGACCGACGACGACACGCCACATCATCGAGCCGTGACTGCGCAGGCACGCCTATCGAGCACGTGCGACGACCACGAACTACGCCAGGTCACGGCCGCCCGGACGGCGGGATCGGACAGTACGCGCGATCACGTCCTGACCTACCGCCTCGCGCAGCGGAGAGCGAGCTTCGACGGCGGCGATGTCCAGCCGGACGAGTTCAACTCCTCGTCGTGGACCTGCCTGTTCGTCGGCGTGTGCGCAGCGGACCGTACGACCGCGCGGCGCCCGCCCTGTCCGCCTCCTACGAGGCGCTCGTCCACCGCCACGACCCAGCGAGAGGATCACCGTTGACATCCGACCCCCGCACCTCGCGGCCCTCCGCGCCCAGCTCGCGACGCTGACCACCCGGGCGTTCCGCCCCGAACTCGCGGACATCGACCGCTGCCGACCCTGGCCGTCGCGAACCTGATGAACGCCGACGACGCGACGGTCGCACGGCCGCCGTCGACCGAGGCAGCTCCCACGCGATCGCCGCCCGCGATCGACGGCCGTCGCGGAACGGATGGCGCGCGGCGGACGGCTGGTCTACGCGGGCGCGCCGGCACGGCGGGACGGCTCGGGGTGCTGGACGCCAGCGACGTGCCCGCCGACCTTCGCCACCGAGCCCGGGGCAGGTGGTCGGGCGCTCGTCGCTGGCGGGCCGGACGCGCTGGTCAACGCGGTCGAGGGGGCGGCAGGACCGGGCAGAGGCGGCGGCGGCCGACCTGACGGCCACTCGGCCTGACGGCCGACGACGCTGCGGTCGTCGGCGTCTCCGCGTCCGGGGCAGCACGCGCCGTACGCGGTCCGCGCCGTCGAACACACGCGCGACGGCCGGGGCGCTGACGAGTCGTGCTGTCCTGCAACGGCGGGGTCCGCGCTGGGCGCGGCGGCGGA
This sequence comes from Streptomyces thioluteus, assembly GCF_039535865.1. Lineage (NCBI taxonomy): Bacteria > Bacillati > Actinomycetota > Actinomycetes > Kitasatosporales > Streptomycetaceae > Streptomyces > Streptomyces thioluteus. Next base: position 81,087 of record NZ_BAAAXZ010000021.1, on the reverse strand, counting down.
GCACCCGATCGAGGTGGTCGTGGGGCCCGAAACTGATCACCGGCTCGACCCGGCTGAAGGCGGGCACGGCCAGAAACTCGTCCTCAACATGATCTCGACCATCACGATGGTCCGGCTCGGCAAGACGTACGGGAACCTGATGGTCGACCTCCGCGCCTCCAACGACAAGCTGCGCGCCCGCTCGCGACGGATCGTCGCGCAGGCGACGGGGGCGGGTGAGGCCGAGGTGGAAGCGGCGCTGGGAGCAGCGGGGGGAGAGGTGAAGGCGGCGATCCTGGTGCTGCTGAGCGGGGTGGGGGGCGCGGAGGCGGAACGGCTGCTGGCCGAGGCAGGTGGTCATCTACGCGCCGCGCTGGAGGCGGCGCGGGGGGATTGAGCCCCTGTCCCTCCCCCAACCCTCTTCCACAGGGGCTCCGCCCCTGCGCGACCCCCTCGCGCGCTGCCGCGCGCGAGGGGCGGGGCTTCGCCCCTGCACCCCACCGGGGGCTCCGCAGGACGCGGCGGAGCCGCTTTTCGGGGTCCGGGGCGGAGCGCCCGGTTACGGGAAGGGGCGGGGTGGGGGAAAGGAAATCCCATGCCCCCATCGGACCACCTCGCCCACGCCCTCCTCCCCCTCCTCGGCGGACCCGCCAACATCGCCTCCGCCACCACCTGCATGACCCGCCTCCGCCTCACCCTCCACGCCCCCGCCGCCCTCCGCGACACCGACGTCCGAGCCCTCCCCGGCGTCCTCGGACTGGTCGTCGACGGCGACACCTGCCAGGTCGTCCTCGGACCGGGGGTCGTCGACCGGGTCGCGGACGACCTCGGTCGGCTCCGCCGGGCGGACGCGCTCCGCGACGCGCAAAAGAAACGCAACGCCACCCCCACCAAACTCGCCCTCCGCCGCATCGCCCAGATCTTCGTCCCCCTGATCCCGGCCCTGATCGGCTGCGGGATCGTCGCCGGGCTCGCGGGCCTGCTCACCAACCTGCACCGGCTGCCGACGGCGGCGACGGCGCTCACCGCCGTCGCCTCCGGCTTCATGTCGCTGATCGCGGTGTTCGTCGGCCACAACACCGCGAAGGAGTTCGGCGGGACGCCCGTCCTCGGCGGCGCGGTCGCGGCGGTCACGGTCTGGCCGGGCGTGACCCGGCTGCACATGACGCCCGGCCAGGGCGGAGTGCTGGGCGCGCTCGCCGCGGCCCTGCTCGCCGTGTACGTGGAGAAGGCGTGCCGCCGCCTGGTCCCCGAGGCGATCGGCGTCCTGGCCGTCCCGACGGTCACCATCCTGCTCCCGGGCCTGGTCGCGCTCTACGGACTGATGTGGCTGACGGGCGAAGTCGCCACCGCCGTAGGGCATTTCGCGGACCGGCTGCCGGCCGAGGGCGGCGCGGCCGCCGGGCTGGTGCTCGGCGGGCTGTTCCTGCCGCTGGTCATGCTGGGGCTGCACCAGGCGCTGATCCCGGTGCACACCACGCTGATCACCCAGCAGGGGTCCACGGTCCTGCTGCCCCTGCTGGCGACGGCGGGCGCGGGGCAGGTGGGCGCGGCGCTGGCGGTGTACGTCCGGGTGGCCCGGGACGCGGCCGTCCGCCGGACGGTCCGGTCCGCGCTCCCGGCGGGCCTGCTGGGCATCGGGGAACCGCTGATCTACGGGGTGTCGTTGCCGCTGGGCCGCCCGTTCGTGACGGCCTGCGTCGGGGGCGCGATCGGCGGCGGCTTCCTGGGCCTGCTGGAACAGCTCGGCGGCGCGATCGGCGCCACCGCCATCGGGCCCTCGGGCTGGGCCCTGTTCCCGCTGCTCAGCGGCGAGGGCGGACCGCTGCGCGCGGCGGCCGTCTACGGCGCGGGGCTCGCGGCGGGGTACGCGGCGGGCTTCGTCGTCACGTACCTCTTCGGATTCCCCGTACGGAACGCCGAAGGGCGGCACCCCCGTGACAACGGGGATGCCGCCCTCGGCTCGGTTCAGGACCGGTGAGCCCGCGCGGAACGCGTGGCTCAGAAGTCCATCTCACCGCCGGGCATGCCGCCCGGAGCGGCCGCGGCGGCCTTCTCCGGCTTGTCGGCGATGACGGCCTCGGTGGTGAGGAACAGGGCCGCGATGGAGGCGGCGTTCTGCAGCGCGGAGCGGGTGACCTTGGCCGGGTCGATGATGCCCTCGGCGATCATGTCCACGTACTCGCCGGTCGCGGCGTTGAGGCCGTGGCCGACGGCCAGGTTGCGGACCTTCTCCACGACGACGCCGCCCTCGAGACCACCGTTGACGGCGATCTGCTTCAGCGGGGCCTCCAGGGCCAGGCGCACGGCGTTGGCACCGGTGGCCTCGTCGCCCTCGAGCTCCAGCTTCTCGAACACCGCGGAGGCCTGGAGCAGGGCCACGCCACCACCGGCGACGATGCCCTCCTCGACGGCCGCCTTCGCGTTGCGAACGGCGTCCTCGATGCGGTGCTTGCGCTCCTTGAGCTCGACCTCGGTCGCGGCACCGGCCTTGATGACGGCCACGCCGCCGGCCAGCTTCGCGAGGCGCTCCTGGAGCTTCTCGCGGTCGTAGTCCGAGTCGCTGTTCTCGATCTCGGCGCGGATCTGGTTGACGCGGCCCTGGACCTGGTCGCTGTCACCGGCACCGTCGACGATCGTCGTCTCGTCCTTGGTGATGACGACCTTGCGGGCGCGGCCGAGCAGGTCGAGACCGGCGTTCTCCAGCTTGAGGCCGACCTCCTCGGAGATGACCGTGCCGCCGGTGAGGATGGCGATGTCGCCGAGCATGGCCTTGCGGCGGTCGCCGAAGCCCGGGGCCTTGACGGCGACGGACTTGAAGGTGCCGCGGATCTTGTTGACCACCAGGGTCGACAGGGCCTCGCCCTCGACGTCCTCGGCGATGATCAGCAGCGGCTTGCCCGACTGCATGACCTTCTCCAGCAGCGGGAGCAGGTCCTTGACCGAGGAGACCTTCGAGTTGACGATCAGGATGTACGGGTCCTCGAGGGAGGCCTCCATACGCTCCATGTCGGTGGCGAAGTACGCCGAGATGTAGCCCTTGTCGAAGCGCATGCCCTCGGTGAGCTCGAGCTCCAGACCGAAGGTCTGGGACTCCTCGACCGTGATGACACCCTCCTTGCCGACCTTGTCCATCGCCTCGGCGATGAGCTCGCCGATCTGGGTGTCGGCGGCGGAGATGGAGGCGGTGGAGGCGATCTGCTCCTTGGTCTCGACCTCCTTGGCCTGGTCGAGCAGCGCACCGGAGACGGCCTCGACGGCCTTCTCGATGCCGCGCTTCAGCGCCATCGGGTTGGCACCCGCGGCGACGTTGCGCAGGCCCTCGCGGACCAGCGCCTGGGCGAGGACGGTCGCGGTCGTCGTGCCGTCACCGGCGACGTCGTCCGTCTTCTTCGCGACCTCCTTGACCAGCTCGGCGCCGATCTTCTCGTACGGGTCCTCCAGCTCGATCTCCTTGGCGATGGACACACCATCGTTGGTGATCGTGGGGGCGCCCCACTTCTTCTCGAGGACGACGTTGCGGCCCTTGGGGCCGAGGGTGACCTTGACGGCGTCGGCGAGCTGGTTCATCCCGCGCTCGAGACCGCGCCGTGCCTCCTCGTCGAACGCGATGATCTTGGCCATGTGAAGTGGTCCTCCCAGACGGGACGGTGGATTGCTCCGGACCGCGCTGGCGCCCGCGACGGACGGCCTGCGTGCTCGGCGGTTCCTTGCCCCGCCGGGCCCGCGGACCTCACCGACGGTCCACAAGTCTGTCACTCTCACCCGGAGAGTGCTAAGCCAATGATTAGCACTCGGCAGTGGAGAGTGCAAGGCCGTCTCCATGGAACCGCCCGCGTGGCACGGGGCGTCCCGGGACGTACGAAGGGCCCGCACCTACGGGGTGCGGGCCCTTCGACAAGCTGAGGATCCGGTGGTCGATGCGCCGCGGTCAGGCGGTCACCCTCACCATGTCTGCCTGCGGTCCCTTCTGGCCCTGCGAGATCTCGAACTCGACTCGCTGCCCCTCCTCCAGGGTGCGGTACCCGTCCATCTGGATCGCGCTGTAGTGGACGAAAACATCCGCACCACCGTCGACCGCGATGAAGCCGTACCCCTTCTCCGCGTTGAACCACTTGACGGTGCCCTGAGCCATGCCTAACTCCCCTACTTACTGGCCCTTGCGCAGGACCGCACTTCGCGGACCCGGGTCAGACCTCACCTCTTGTGACACCCAGAGGTGTGCGCCGGAACGCGTCGACCGCGGCTGAATGTATCTGCACGGATGCCGTCTGCAACAGGTCAGACGGACGAGAAATCCCGGGGAGGCCGGGCGGCGATATCCGGCGAAGTGGGTTGGTTCCAGGGCAAGTCGGGCCGGACAGACAGCATCATCGCGACAATTCGCGCACGTATTTCCTGTGCAAATTGACGGGTTCTCATATGCGTTCGGCTCTGACACCGGAGAGGGAACGCCCCAACTGTATCGCGCTTCAACAGACGGAATCGCCCCGTCCGGTTCTGGGGCGGGGCGATCCACGGTTTGTACAGGCTTGTTGCGGAAAGGGAGTTGACGCCCGGCGCGCCGGTCAGCCGCCCGCGACGGCCGGGATGATCGAGACCCCGGCACCGTCCGGGGTGGGCGCGTCGAGACCACCTTCGAAGCGGACGTCGTCGTCGTTGACGTAGACGTTCACGAAGCGCCGCAGCTTGCCGGTGTCGTCGAGGACGCGGGCACCGATGCCGGGGTGGTTCCGCTCCAGATCGCCGATCACCTCGGCGAGGGTGACCCCTCGCGACGACATCGGCGCGGCCGGCGGTGTAGGTGCGGAGGATGGTGGGGATGCGGACGGTGACGCTCATGGCTGCTCTCCTTCTGTTGGGGAGGTGGTGTGGTCGGGGGGTGTGTGATGTGCGTGCGTGGCGGGTGGGTGTGGGCGGGTGGTGGGCGCCTGACGGCGGGAGGATGCCCCTGCCCCGCCCTCTCTCCCCCAGCTACCGCTGGGAGGTGCCCCCAGAGTTTCCCCGGGGCGCGGCCCCGGACCCGACACCGCGCTGCGCGCGGCCGGAGGGCAAAGGCGAAGCTCCGTTGGGGTAGGGGCAAAGGGCGGAGTTACCTGCGTCCAGGAGCACCCCCGCCGGGTTCCAGGAACAGAACCCCACCGGGATCCAGGGGGCGAAGCCCCCGGTGAGGTGCAGGGGGCGGAGCCCCGCCGCGGGGTCCAGGGGCGCCCCCGCCAGGGTCCAGAGACAGAACCCCACCGGGATCCAGGGGCCGGAGCCCCCGGTGGGTGTGCAGGGGCGAAGCCCCGCCGGGGTGCCAGGGGCGAAGCCCCCGCCCACCGCGCGGAGCGCGGTGCCGGGCCGGGGCGGAGCCCCGGGAGGAAACGGTGAAAGGGCGGGGCGGGGAGAACGCCCCCCCCCAAGAACAACCGCCCCCCTACCCCAGCCCCGCCGCCCGGAACGCTCCACGCTCGGCCGGATCGTCGCCCGCGGCCCCCGCCGCCACCGCGTCCAGCGTCTTGAGCCCGTCCCCCCGTGTTGAGGACGACCGTCGTCAAGGACGGGTCCAGCAGGCCCTGTTCGAGCACTTGCGGGTGACGCCGACCGTCACACCGCCCGCGGTCCGCGAAGATCCCCTCCGTACGGGCGAGCAGCCGGATCGCGTCACGACCTCCCCGTCCGTCACGTCCTCCACCGCACCGCCCGTCCGCCGCGCGATGTCCAGGACGTACGGCCCGTCGGCCGGGTTGCCGATGGCGAGGGACTTGGCGATCGTGTCGGCTTCACCGGGCGGACGACGTCGTGGCCGTCCTTGTACGCCCGGGAGACCGGAGCGCACCCCGCCGCCTGGGCGCCGAAGATCCGGTACGGGCGGTCCTCGACCAAGCCCAGCGCGATCAGCTCCTTCAGCCCCTTGTCGATCTTCGTGAGCTGGGAGCCGGAGGCCACGGGGATCACGAGCTGATCCGGCAGCCGCCAGCCCAGCTGTTCGCAGATCTCGTACGCGAGGGTCTTGGAGCCCTCCCCGTAGTAGGGGCGCAGGTTGACGTTGACGAAGCCCCACGCCGCCCCCAGCGGATCACACGATCAGCTCGGAGCAGAAGCGGTTGACGTCGTCGTAGGTGCCCTCGATACCGACCAGGTCGCCCCCGTAGACCGCGGCCCATGAACCGACACTACTGGCACAGGCCGCATAACCAATGAGTCACAGTGCCGGCAATGACGAACGACAGGGAGCGAAACCCAGGCCAGCGGACGCAGCCAACATCCGAAGGGCCCCCGCCGGCACCCGATCACCGCCGCAGACCGGCCAATGGGTTCTGCCCGTTCGGAGCGAACATGTGAGAGCGTCGTGAAACCGTAAGGACAAGCCGCGTTCCGGCACCTGTCGAGCACGGCCGAACAGGACGAACGACCGCACAAAGCTCTCCGCATGCCGTGTCCCTTTGGATAGGAGTGCGACGCACCTGGGGTTCATGTCCTATGAGTCGGGATACACCTTAGTCAAACAAGAGCCAACGGCGGCAGCCACACTCGTGTAGGACGCAAGTCGACCCAGTCACGGGCAGAGGCCTCGAGTCGGCCCGGAACGAGCATTGGTGATAAGCCGGGGGTTACAGCATTATAGGGTTCTGAAAGACGGGCGAACCCGTCGGCGGGGACCAACGCTGGCACTAGAACATTCAGCAAGGAGAGCGGGCGTAGCGGCCAGATGTTCGACGGGCCCGAGACATACGCACACGATCAGACTGCACGGCGACCCTCGCCCGCCCCTCCAACCCAGGTAGCTCGCCCAGGCCGGTAGCTCGTAGGCACCATCCAGCGAGCACCAGATACCAGGCAGGAGGTGTACACAGGCGAATCTGACGGCCTGCTACTTGAGGGGCAGAAAGCGCTCGCCCGCACTCCGCGGCAAGGAAGAGCGCAGAGGCGGGACCGAAAGACACGCTATGCGCGTTCGACGGGCTTAGCAGCATAACCGCCATGGGATAGGCACATCGAGGTCCCTTTCTCCTCCCATCAATTTCCCCGTACGCTGCACGAACCTCGACCAGACACATGAGAACGGGCGAATTTGGCCCACTTCCCCGCCGGAGCCTCGCGTGAGAACGGTGAGACCGGTCTGGAGGAGTTTCGCGGGGCTTCATCGGGCCGTGTCCCTCTGACCCTCGTGGATGAGCGGTATGGAACCGGCGGCGCATCGCCGGCCGGCAGAGTTTGTGGCAGCGCACGGACCCCGACATACGGCGCGGGCCGTGCGTTGTTCAAGACTGTATCGGACGGTGCGCGCCCTGAGAGCGGGAGTCCTCTACCAGCAGATGCGTCAACAAACGCAACAACGTGCTGAGTCAACGAAGGAGTCGTACAAGATGCTGGAAACGGTAGGCTGGCCAGCGCTGGATGGCCGGCGGTCTGGTCCGCCCAGAAGGACCGTCCCGCTCGACCGGGCTGCTCGCCGCCAAGCGCGAGAGGGGCCAGCACGTGAGCGTTGGGCTCCCGCCCTGAACGCAGGAGGGCCAGGTCGGAAACGATCGTGGCCAACACGATCCGGCGCGAGCTCGATGACGGAGAGGACAGGGACCGTAGCGCCGGTGGACGAACTCGGTGGTGCCTGACTCGGCTCAAACGGCCAAACGGACGGCCCACGGGTCGGCCAACGGGCAGGCCGGGAGAAGGCGTGGTGCAAGAGCAACCGGGGAAAGACGGCATAGAGACACTACCAACAACCTGGAACGAGCGCTAAGGGCCATAGAGCAACGTGCAAGAGGAGAAATGGCGATTAGGGCGCCTAAAGCGGCGATCGACTGCTAGGTGTAAAACACGCAGCAGGGCGGGCGGCGCACATCGATGTGCTGCGTGGGACGACGACCTGCGCGACCTTCTCGGCGACGTTCGGTCTGGCCGCTCGGTCACCCAATACGTGGAGAACGCCTCGCTGCATTTACACCATCAAACACCAGAGATGCTGTGGCCGTTCACATACCTCCAGGTCACGCCGCCACCCCGCATACAGGACATACTGGATGCTATAGCCCTTTTCCGAGCGCCCTTTTCAACACAACGCTCTCGCAGTCACACCTCGATCTTATATTAAACTCTTTTGTTCCCCTCCCCTCCTCTCTCCCCTTTCCCTTCTCCTCGGAGGGTACAGAGTACTCTCTTCCACCATCAATGCACGTGCTGTTCTCTTCTCCCTCCTCCCACAGTGGTATGGTGTGCAGAGAGAAATCGCTGCTGAACTCACTCATCGCGCTATCCATAGTAGACCCTGCTTCACTGGACGGTTTGAGAATCGCGTGACGCACCCACCCTGACGGTTCGTACATCGCCTTGACGGAACGCCCGTCCGGGTACGGGTGAGCGCTGCGCCAGCCTAAGGATCCGAGACGACATAGTAGCCGAGAAGTCACCGTATATCGAGGTCACGATCCCCTTCCTTCACGCTACTTCCCACAGAGGTCTAGCACGCACACGCCATCTCCTTCCGCCGCGTCTCGTCACCAGCAGCGACGCCACAGCACCCGCCCTTGCCCGGCACGGCGGGCAGGTCGGGAGCCGAGCCCCATCAGCCCGTTGACTAACTACCACCCACCACCCTCCACACTCCATACCGCCATGCACGACGATCGAGAAAATCCCGTCTGATACTCGGCTGCTACACAACAGCCCCACAATGATACAGCCCGGCCGCCCGGTGTGAGGTTATAACCGTGGACCCGGGCGACAGTCCGTGGCGCGGAGCTGTATTTATTCCTCTCATAAACTTCTTTATCACCTTAAGAGAACAATGTCCCGCGTTTTCCAACACCAGCGGCAACCACGCCCCCCGCACCTGATTCGTCATCCAGCTCGCGCCGGTGTTGGCCACGATCGTGCCGTACCAGTGCTCATGCCCCCTGTCTGTGTCGACTGCCGCCCCCCAGGGTATAGCACCCACGCCTCACGGTGCTGACCCACCGCCCTAGCTCAGCACGCTTGGACACCGGCGGGGCGAGCAGCCGGTCGAGCGGACGGTCTTCGGCGGACCAGGACCGCCGGGCCAGCCAGCGCTCCACCTCTTCCAGCACGTGTACGACTCCTCGTTGACTCAGGCACGTTGTTGCGTGTGTGGACGCATCTCGCTGTGCGGACGCCCCTCTCAAGGGCGCGCACCGTCCGATACAGTTTGAACAACGCACGGCCCGCCCGTATGTACGGGGTCCGTTGCGCGTGCACAAACGCCCGGCGGCGATGCCGCCGACCGGTGCCATACACTGCTCATCCGAGAGGGGCAGAGGGACACGCGCCGATGAAGCCCCGGCAACCCTCACAGCCGGTCTCAGCCGTTCTCACGGCGAGGCTCCCGGGGGGAAGGTGCCAAATCCGTCTCGTGGCGAGGTCGTCACGAGGAGACTGAGGAGAAAGGCTCGCCTCCATGGCTGTGCAAGCCGCAGTCGAAGCGCGCATACGTCTTTCGGTCCCGCCGTCGCGCTCTCCTGCCGCGAGTGCGGCGAGCGCTTCGCCCTCGGGCCCGTCTTCGCCTGCACCTCCTGCTTCGGTCCGCTGGAGGTCGCCTACGAGCTGCCGGCCGGCGACCCGGAGGGCCTGCGGCGCCGCATCGAGTCCGGGCCGGCGAACATCTGGCGCTACGCCCCCCTGCTGCCCGTCCCCGCCGACGTCGCCGCCAAACCCAATCTGAACCCCGGCTTCACCAAGCTCGTCCGGGCCGACAACCTCGCCCGTGAACTGGGCGTCACCGGCGGCCTGTTCGTCAAGGACGACTCAGGGAACCCGACCCACTCCTTCAAGGACCGCGTCGTCGCCGTCGCCGTCGAGGCGGCGCGCGCCTTCGGTTTCACGACGCTCTCCTGTTCCTCGACGGGCAACCTGGCCGGCGCGGTCGGCGCCGCGGCCGCCCGCGCGGGCCTGCGCTCCTGCGTCTTCATCCCGCACGACCTGGAGGCCGGGAAGGTCGTCATGGCCGCGGTCTACGGGGGCGACCTGGTCGGTATCGAGGGCACCTACGACGACGTCAACCGCTTCTGCTCCGAGCTGATCGGTGATCCGCTGGGGGCGGCGTGGGGCTTCGTCAACGTCAACCTGCGCCCCTACTACGGGGAGGGCTCCAAGACCCTCGCGTACGAGATCTGCGAACAGCTGGGCTGGCGGCTGCCGGATCAGCTCGTGATCCCCGTGGCCTCCGGCTCCCAGCTCACGAAGATCGACAAGGGGCTGAAGGAGCTGATCGCGCTGGGCTTGGTCGAGGACCGCCCGTACCGGATCTTCGGCGCCCAGGCGGCGGGGTGCGCTCCGGTCTCCCGGGCGTACAAGGACGGCCACGACGTCGTCCGCCCGGTGAAGCCGGACACGATCGCCAAGTCCCTCGCCATCGGCAACCCGGCCGACGGGCCGTACGTCCTGGACATCGCGCGGCGGACGGGCGGTGCGGTGGAGGACGTGACGGACGGGGAGGTCGTGGACGCGATCCGGCTGCTCGCCCGTACGGAGGGGATCTTCGCGGAGACCGCGGGCGGTGTGACGGTCGGCGTCACCCGCAAGCTGCTCGAACAGGGCCTGCTGGACCCGTCCTTGACGACGGTCGTCCTCAACACGGGGGACGGGCTCAAGACGCTGGACGCGGTGGCGGCGGGGCCGCGGGCGACGATCCGGCCGAGCGTGGAGGCGTTCCGGGCGGCGGGGCTGGGGTAGGGGGGCGGTTGTTCTTGGGGGGGGGCGTTCTCCCCGCCCCGCCCTTTCACCGTTTCCTCCGGGGCTCCGCCCCGGGCCCGGCACCGCGCTCCGCGCGGTGGGCGGGGGCTTCGCCCCCTGCACCCCGGCGGGGCTTCGCCCCTGCACCCCACCGGGGGCTCCGGCCCCTGGATCCCGGTGGGGTTCTGTCTCTGGACCCTGGCGGGGGCGCCCCTGGACCCCGGCGGGGCTCCGCCCCCTGCACCTCACCGGGGGCTTCGCCCCCTGGATCCCGGTGGGGTTCTGTTCCTGGAACCCGGCGGGGGTGCTCCTGGACGCAGGTGAACTCCGCCCTTGCCCCTACCCCAACGGAGCTTCGCCTTTGCCCTCCGGCCGCGCGCAGCGCGGTGTCGGGTCCGGGGCCGCGCCCCGGGGAAACTCTGGGGGCACCTCCCAGCGGTAGCTGGGGGAGAGAGGGCGGGGCAGGGGCATCCTCCGCCGTCAGGCGCCCACCACCCGCCCACACCCACCCCGCACACCACGCACATCACACACCCCCCGACCACACCACCTCCCCAACAGAAGGAGAGCAGCCATGAGCGTCACCGTCCGCATCCCCACCATCCTCCGCACCTACACCGCCGGCCGCGCCGAGGTCGTCGCCGAGGGGGTCACCCTCGCCGAGGTGATCGGCGATCTGGAGCGGAACCACCCCGGCATCGGTGCCCGCGTCCTCGACGACACCGGCAAGCTGCGGCGCTTCGTGAACGTCTACGTCAACGACGACGACGTCCGCTTCGAAGGTGGTCTCGACGCGCCCACCCCGGACGGTGCCGGGGTCTCGATCATCCCGGCCGTCGCGGGCGGCTGACCGGCGCGCCGGGCGTCAACTCCCTTTCCGCAACAAGCCTGTACAAACCGTGGATCGCCCCGCCCCAGAACCGGACGGGGCGATTCCGTCTGTTGAAGCGCGATACAGTTGGGGCGTTCCCTCTCCGGTGTCAGAGCCGAACGCATATGAGAACCCGTCAATTTGCACAGGAAATACGTGCGCGAATTGTCGCGATGATGCTGTCTGTCCGGCCCGACTTGCCCTGGAACCAACCCACTTCGCCGGATATCGCCGCCCGGCCTCCCCGGGATTTCTCGTCCGTCTGACCTGTTGCAGACGGCATCCGTGCAGATACATTCAGCCGCGGTCGACGCGTTCCGGCGCACACCTCTGGGTGTCACAAGAGGTGAGGTCTGACCCGGGTCCGCGAAGTGCGGTCCTGCGCAAGGGCCAGTAAGTAGGGGAGTTAGGCATGGCTCAGGGCACCGTCAAGTGGTTCAACGCGGAGAAGGGGTACGGCTTCATCGCGGTCGACGGTGGTGCGGATGTTTTCGTCCACTACAGCGCGATCCAGATGGACGGGTACCGCACCCTGGAGGAGGGGCAGCGAGTCGAGTTCGAGATCTCGCAGGGCCAGAAGGGACCGCAGGCAGACATGGTGAGGGTGACCGCCTGACCGCGGCGCATCGACCACCGGATCCTCAGCTTGTCGAAGGGCCCGCACCCCGTAGGTGCGGGCCCTTCGTACGTCCCGGGACGCCCCGTGCCACGCGGGCGGTTCCATGGAGACGGCCTTGCACTCTCCACTGCCGAGTGCTAATCATTGGCTTAGCACTCTCCGGGTGAGAGTGACAGACTTGTGGACCGTCGGTGAGGTCCGCGGGCCCGGCGGGGCAAGGAACCGCCGAGCACGCAGGCCGTCCGTCGCGGGCGCCAGCGCGGTCCGGAGCAATCCACCGTCCCGTCTGGGAGGACCACTTCACATGGCCAAGATCATCGCGTTCGACGAGGAGGCACGGCGCGGTCTCGAGCGCGGGATGAACCAGCTCGCCGACGCCGTCAAGGTCACCCTCGGCCCCAAGGGCCGCAACGTCGTCCTCGAGAAGAAGTGGGGCGCCCCCACGATCACCAACGATGGTGTGTCCATCGCCAAGGAGATCGAGCTGGAGGACCCGTACGAGAAGATCGGCGCCGAGCTGGTCAAGGAGGTCGCGAAGAAGACGGACGACGTCGCCGGTGACGGCACGACGACCGCGACCGTCCTCGCCCAGGCGCTGGTCCGCGAGGGCCTGCGCAACGTCGCCGCGGGTGCCAACCCGATGGCGCTGAAGCGCGGCATCGAGAAGGCCGTCGAGGCCGTCTCCGGTGCGCTGCTCGACCAGGCCAAGGAGGTCGAGACCAAGGAGCAGATCGCCTCCACCGCCTCCATCTCCGCCGCCGACACCCAGATCGGCGAGCTCATCGCCGAGGCGATGGACAAGGTCGGCAAGGAGGGTGTCATCACGGTCGAGGAGTCCCAGACCTTCGGTCTGGAGCTCGAGCTCACCGAGGGCATGCGCTTCGACAAGGGCTACATCTCGGCGTACTTCGCCACCGACATGGAGCGTATGGAGGCCTCCCTCGAGGACCCGTACATCCTGATCGTCAACTCGAAGGTCTCCTCGGTCAAGGACCTGCTCCCGCTGCTGGAGAAGGTCATGCAGTCGGGCAAGCCGCTGCTGATCATCGCCGAGGACGTCGAGGGCGAGGCCCTGTCGACCCTGGTGGTCAACAAGATCCGCGGCACCTTCAAGTCCGTCGCCGTCAAGGCCCCGGGCTTCGGCGACCGCCGCAAGGCCATGCTCGGCGACATCGCCATCCTCACCGGCGGCACGGTCATCTCCGAGGAGGTCGGCCTCAAGCTGGAGAACGCCGGTCTCGACCTGCTCGGCCGCGCCCGCAAGGTCGTCATCACCAAGGACGAGACGACGATCGTCGACGGTGCCGGTGACAGCGACCAGGTCCAGGGCCGCGTCAACCAGATCCGCGCCGAGATCGAGAACAGCGACTCGGACTACGACCGCGAGAAGCTCCAGGAGCGCCTCGCGAAGCTGGCCGGCGGCGTGGCCGTCATCAAGGCCGGTGCCGCGACCGAGGTCGAGCTCAAGGAGCGCAAGCACCGCATCGAGGACGCCGTTCGCAACGCGAAGGCGGCCGTCGAGGAGGGCATCGTCGCCGGTGGTGGCGTGGCCCTGCTCCAGGCCTCCGCGGTGTTCGAGAAGCTGGAGCTCGAGGGCGACGAGGCCACCGGTGCCAACGCCGTGCGCCTGGCCCTGGAGGCCCCGCTGAAGCAGATCGCCGTCAACGGTGGTCTCGAGGGCGGCGTCGTCGTGGAGAAGGTCCGCAACCTGGCCGTCGGCCACGGCCTCAACGCCGCGACCGGCGAGTACGTGGACATGATCGCCGAGGGCATCATCGACCCGGCCAAGGTCACCCGCTCCGCGCTGCAGAACGCCGCCTCCATCGCGGCCCTGTTCCTCACCACCGAGGCCGTCATCGCCGACAAGCCGGAGAAGGCCGCCGCGGCCGCTCCGGGCGGCATGCCCGGCGGTGAGATGGACTTCTGAGCCACGCGTTCCGCGCGGGCTCACCGGTCCTGAACCGAGCCGAGGGCGGCATCCCCGTTGTCACGGGGGTGCCGCCCTTCGGCGTTCCGTACGGGGAATCCGAAGAGGTACGTGACGACGAAGCCCGCCGCGTACCCCGCCGCGAGCCCCGCGCCGTAGACGGCCGCCGCGCGCAGCGGTCCGCCCTCGCCGCTGAGCAGCGGGAACAGGGCCCAGCCCGAGGGCCCGATGGCGGTGGCGCCGATCGCGCCGCCGAGCTGTTCCAGCAGGCCCAGGAAGCCGCCGCCGATCGCGCCCCCCGACGCAGGCCGTCACGAACGGGCGGCCCAGCGGCAACGACACCCCGTAGATCAGCGGTTCCCCGATGCCCAGCAGGCCCGCCGGGAGCGCGGACCGGACCGTCCGGCGGACGGCCGCGTCCCGGGCCACCCGGACGTACACCGCCAGCGCCGCGCCCACCTGCCCCGCGCCCGCCGTCGCCAGCAGGGGCAGCAGGACCGTGGACCCCTGCTGGGTGATCAGCGTGGTGTGCACCGGGATCAGCGCCTGGTGCAGCCCCAGCATGACCAGCGGCAGGAACAGCCCGCCGAGCACCAGCCCGGCGGCCGCGCCGCCCTCGGCCGGCAGCCGGTCCGCGAAATGCCCTACGGCGGTGGCGACTTCGCCCGTCAGCCACATCAGTCCGTAGAGCGCGACCAGGCCCGGGAGCAGGATGGTGACCGTCGGGACGGCCAGGACGCCGATCGCCTCGGGGACCAGGCGGCGGCACGCCTTCTCCACGTACACGGCGAGCAGGGCCGCGGCGAGCGCGCCCAGCACTCCGCCCTGGCCGGGCGTCATGTGCAGCCGGGTCACGCCCGGCCAGACCGTGACCGCCGCGACCGCGCCGCCGAGGACGGGCGTCCCGCCGAACTCCTTCGCGGTGTTGTGGCCGACGAACACCGCGATCAGCGACATGAAGCCGGAGGCGACGGCGGTGAGCGCCGTCGCCGCCGTCGGCAGCCGGTGCAGGTTGGTGAGCAGGCCCGCGAGCCCGGCGACGATCCCGCAGCCGATCAGGGCCGGGATCAGGGGGACGAAGATCTGGGCGATGCGGCGGAGGGCGAGTTTGGTGGGGGTGGCGTTGCGTTTCTTTTGCGCGTCGCGGAGCGCGTCCGCCCGGCGGAGCCGACCGAGGTCGTCCGCGACCCGGTCGACGACCCCCGGTCCGAGGACGACCTGGCAGGTGTCGCCGTCGACGACCAGTCCGAGGACGCCGGGGAGGGCTCGGACGTCGGTGTCGCGGAGGGCGGCGGGGGCGTGGAGGGTGAGGCGGAGGCGGGTCATGCAGGTGGTGGCGGAGGCGATGTTGGCGGGTCCGCCGAGGAGGGGGAGGAGGGCGTGGGCGAGGTGGTCCGATGGGGGCATGGGATTTCCTTTCCCCCACCCCGCCCCTTCCCGTAACCGGGCGCTCCGCCCCGGACCCCGAAAAGCGGCTCCGCCGCGTCCTGCGGAGCCCCCGGTGGGGTGCAGGGGCGAAGCCCCGCCCCTCGCGCGCGGCAGCGCGCGAGGGGGTCGCGCAGGGGCGGAGCCCTGTGGAAGAGGGTTGGGGGAGGGACAGGGGCTCAATCCCCCCGCGCCGCCTCCAGCGCGGCGCGTAGATGACCACCTGCCTCGGCCAGCAGCCGTTCCGCCTCCGCGCCCCCCACCCCGCTCAGCAGCACCAGGATCGCCGCCTTCACCTCTCCCCCCGCTGCTCCCAGCGCCGCTTCCACCTCGGCCTCACCCGCCCCCGTCGCCTGCGCGACGATCCGTCGCGAGCGGGCGCGCAGCTTGTCGTTGGAGGCGCGGAGGTCGACCATCAGGTTCCCGTACGTCTTGCCGAGCCGGACCATCGTGATGGTCGAGATCATGTTGAGGACGAGTTTCTGGGCCGTGCCCGCCTTCAGCCGGGTCGAGCCGGTGATCAGTTCGGGCCCCACGACCACCTCGATCGGGTGCTCCGCCGCCGCGCCCAGCGCGGACCCCGCGTTGCAGGACAGCCCGACCGTCAGCGCCCCGGCCCGTCGCGCGTGTTCGACGGCCCCGACCGCGTACGGCGTGCGCCCGGACGCGGAGACGCCGACGACCGCGTCGTCGGCCGTCAGGCCGAGGGCCGTCAGGTCGGCCGCCGCCGCCTCTGCCCGGTCCTCCGCCCCCTCGACCGCGTTGACCAGCGCGTCCGGCCCGCCCGCGACGAGCCCGACCACCTGCCCGGGCTCGGTGGCGAAGGTCGGCGGGCACTCGCTGGCGTCCAGCACCCCGAGCCGTCCCGCCGTGCCGGCGCCCGCGTAGACCAGCCGGCCGCCGCGCGCCATCCGTTCCGCGACGGCGTCGATCGCGGCGGCGATCCGGGGGAGCTGCCCGGCGACGGCGCCGGCGACCGTCGCGTCGTCGGCGTTCATCAGGTTCGCGACGGCCAGGGTCGGCAGCCGGTCGATGTCCGCGAGTTCGGGGCGGAACGCCTCGGTGGTCAGCGTCGCGAGCTGGGCGCGGAGGGCCGCGAGGGCGGGGGTCGATGTCAACGGTGATCCTCTCCTGGGTCGTGGCGGTGGACGAGCGCCTCGTAGGAGGCGGACAGGGCGGGCGCCGCGCGGTCGTACGTCCGCTGCGCCACGCCGACGAACAGGCAGTCCACGACGAGGAGTTGACTCGTCCGGCTGGACATCGCCGCCGGTCGAAGCTCGCTCTCCCGCGCGGAGGCGGTGGTCAGGACGTGATCGGCGTACTGTCCGATCCCGCCGTCCGGGCGGCCGGTGACCGCGATCGTGGTCGCGCCGTGCTCGAAGGCGGCCGCAGCGGCTCGATGACGTCCGTCGTCGCGCCCGAGTGGCTGATGGCGAGGGCCACGTCGCCGGGGCGCAGCTGGACGGCGGTGGTGACGGCCAGGTGGGGGTCGCCGGGCGCGTGCGCGATGCGCCCGATCCGCAGCAGCTTCTGGACGAGGTCCTGCCGACGAGGTGGGAGGCGCCGATGCCGTAGACGTCGGTGCGGCGGGCCGTGGCGAGCGCGGCCACGGCCGCCTCCAGGGCCGTGGTGTCGAGGGCGGCGGCCGTGTCGGCCAGGCAGCGCGCCTCCTCGTGGGCGAGCTTGGCGACGACCCGGTCCAGCGGAGTCGTCGACGGTGATGTCCGGGGTGACGGCCCGGGGCCCGGCCGGCCGCCTGCTCGCGGCGAGCCCGGCGAGGGCGAGGCGCAGATGGCGGTAGCCCGGGTAGCCCAGGATGCGGGCGGTGCGCACCACGGTGGCCTCGCTGGTGCCGGTGCGCTCGGCGAGGGCCGTGACGGTGAGCGCGGCGGTGCCGGCCGGGTCGGCCACCAGGGCGTCGGCCACGCGCTGCATGGAGCGGGTCATGGACGGGGCCAGCGTGCGGACCTTGGCGGCCAGGGCGGCCGGGGGAGGGGGCACGGGGGACCGCCGCAAGGGGCGGAGGGGAGCTTCGGCGCTTTCCTTCGGATCGCGGCTCACACCGTGAAAGGTATTTTCGGCCCGATGTGCCGTCAACCTCCGGTGTCCCGGACAATGGGCGCATGGAGCTCGAACAAGCACTGCACGCGGCCGGGCCCTCGTCCTCGCCGACCTGACCGCCGGGCGCGTGGCCGAGCCGGACATCGTCTCGCTGGTCGAGGACGCGGTGGCGGCGCGGCGGTGGTGGGTTCGAGCAGTGGCCGGAGGGCGCCGCGTTCGTGGCCGGGCTCATCGCCCAGGACGTCCAGGACGCGCTGCTGGAACGGCACGGGCGCTGGCCGCTGTGCCCGGTCTGCGTGCACTCGGGCGATCCCCACGCGCTGGAGGTCGAGCCCGAGCTGGGGGCGGACCCGCACTGGGCCTGCACGAAGCAGGCGGTGCTGGTGGCGCCGGTGGGACAGCTGTCGACGGCGCTGGGCGACTGACGACCGCGGGATCCCCATGGCCCTGTACATCGACCCGCCGCTGTGGCCCGGCCACGGGCGGATGTGGTCGCACCTGGTGAGCGACGTGAGCTTCGAGGAGCTGCACGCGTTCGCGGCCCGGATGGGCCTGCCCCCGAGGGCGTTCGACGGCGATCACTACGACGTGGCGGAGGCGGCGTACGGGGACGCGGTGCGGCTCGGGGCGGTGGAGGTGCGCAGCCGGGACGTGGTGCGGCTGCTGGTGGGGGCGGGACTGCGGCGGCGCAAGCGGCGCTCCCCGGGGGAACCGGGGGCACCGGGGGCTCCGTCACGTCGTGAGGAGCGCCAGCTCCGTCGTGAGGTTGTGGCGCGCCGTGCGCTCCCAGCGCTCGTACCCCTGCGGGGTGCGGAACAGCCTCGGCAGGGCGAGCAGTTGGCGCAGTACGTCCGCGCGGCCGGTGCGGAACGCCTCGCCCGGCACGAAGCCGTACTCCTGCCGCACCTCCGCCGCGTACGTCGCGTAGGCCTCCGGCGTGCCGCCGAGCACGGCGAGGTCCGCGTCGCACAGGACCTCGCCGTCGCGGTCGCCGGGCGCCGGGTCGTGATCGACCGTCAGGAGGACGAGCCGGACGACCTCCGCCGTGCGGGCGGCCGGGACGCCGAGTTCGGCGAGGGCCCGCTCCGCCAGCCGCGCGCTGCGCTCCTCGTTGGTGGAGCGCTCGGGCAGGTAGACCGCGTCGTGGAACCAGGCCGCGAGTCGGACGGCCGCCAGGTCCTCGGCGTGGCCGGCCAGTTCGTCCACCCGGTCCAGGACGGCGGTCAGGTGGGTGACGGTGTGGTAGCGGCGCTGCGGTTCGGACCAGCGCTTGAGGAGTTCGTCGGCGTACGGGCCGGGCTGCGGACCGTCCGCGTCCGTCCCCCGGGCGGCGTCGACCGTCCGCGTCCAGCGCTCCTGCAGGGTGATGGCCATGGGGCAATCTTCCTGGATGGGTCGTGTGTGTGGCACCCTGGTTACATGTCTAGACCAATTCTCGAGGTAATCGCGCTCGGCCCGGAGGACGCGACGGCGGCACAGTCCGGCGGGGCGGACCGGCTGGAACTGGTCAGCGACATGGCCGCCGACGGCCTGACCCCCGCGCGCGAGACCTTCGCCCGGGTGCGGTCGGCCTGCGACCTGCCGGTCCGGGTGATGCTGCGGTCCGCCAACGACTTCTGCGCGGGCGGCGCGGCGAGGCTGGACGCGCTGTGTGCGACGGCCGCGGAGCTGCGGGCGGAGGGGGCGACGGAGTACGTCCTCGGGTTCCTGGACGAGGACGGCGGCGCGGATCTCGCGGCGGTGACGGCGGTCGTGGAGGCGATCGGGGCGGAGGCGCGGTGGACGTTCCATCGGGCGATCGACCGGGCGGCCGACCGGGCTGCGGTCCGCAAGCAGCTTGCGGATCAGCCGGGGCTGGACACGTACCTCACGGCCGGGTCGGCGTCCGGGGTGGACGACGGGCTGGGGACGCTGCTGGCGGAAGCGGCCGGGCAGGGGAGCGGGCCGCGGATTCTTGTGGGCGGGGGCCTGGCGCTCAAGCACGTGCCCGTGCTGCGGGCCGCCGGTGTCGACGGCTTCCACATCGGTGGGGCGTCGCGGCCGCGGGGGTGGGGGGCGCCGGTGGATGCGGGTGCGGTGCGGGTGTGGCGGGAGGCGCTGGACGGGGCGTAGGGGTTTCCGCCTTTCCGCGCTTGCGCGCGGGGATTGTGCCCCCGCCCCGCCCTTTCACCGTTTCCCGGGGAGACCCCGGACCCCATTCGCCCTTCGGGCGAAGTCCTCGAGCGCCGGACGGGCTATTCAGCCCGTCCGGCGCTCGAGGACAGCTCGCGCACCCGCGCACCGGCCTCGCGCGCGCCAACCGCGCGCCCCGCGTCGGCCGGCCGAGCCGTCGTCGTGAACGACAGCCCCCACGCCACCACCGCCAACCCCGCCGACACCAGCGGGAACCACCGCTCCCCGAGTACCGCCATCGCCCCGCTGCCCACGGCCCCCGCCGAAGCGACGCCCAGGTACAGCGCGCTGCTGTTGAGCGAGATCAGCAGCGGCGCGTTCGCCGGGGCGATGGAGGCCATCCGGTGCGGGAGCGCGACGCCCACGGCCCAGCCCGCCAGGGGGGAGACCACGGCGTACACCAGCGCACCCGGCAGGCTCCGCGACAGCCACGGCAGTGCCGTGAACGCCAGTCCGGCGGCCACGCTGCCCGCGAGCAGTACCGTCCGCACGCCGAGGCGGTCCACCAGGCGTCCGCCCAGCCAGCTGCCCGCGACCGACGCGATGCCGGTGACCAGCAGGATCAGGCTGAGGCGCCCCTGGTCGCCGCCCGTCGCGGGGCGGACGGCCGTGGCCAGGTAGATGTAGATGGCGTTGAAGGCCAGGAAGAAGGTCAGGGTCGTGGCCGCGCCGGCCACCACGCGGCGGTCGCGCAGCGGGGTCAGCCGCTCGCGGAGCCCGGGCGCCCCGGCCGCCGGCGCGGGCAGTCCGCGCATCAGCAGGGCGAGTCCCGCGAACGCGGCGACGCCGAGCGCCACGACCAGCCACATCGTCAGGCGCCAGTCCGTGCTCCCGAGGTACGCGCCGACCGGTACGCCGAGCGCCGTGGCCACGGTCATGCCGCCGAGCACGGTGGCGAGCGCCCGGCCGCGGCGCTCCGGCGGGGCGAGGGCGGTGGCGACGCCCGAGGCCGTGGGCGTGTAGAGCGCGGCACCGGCCGCGGCGAGCCCCCGGGTGGCGAGGAGGGTGCCGTAGCCGGGGGCGAGCGCGCTGAGCGCGTTCGCGACGGTGAAGACGCCCAGGGCGGTGAGCAGCAGGCGGCGGCGGTCCCAGCGGGCGGTCAGCGTGGCCAGGACGGGCGCCAGCAGCGCGTACGACAGGGCGAAGACGGAGACCAGCTGGCCGGCCGCGGAGACGGAGACGCCGAGGTTGTCGGCGATGCCGTCGAGGATCCCGGCCATGACCATCGAGTCGGTGCCGACGGCGAACGTGCCGAGGGCGAGCAGGAGCAGGCGCAGACGCACGGGTGCCCTTCCGGGACGAGAGGTAAGGTTGGACGCACGTCAAACAATAGAGATTGTTGGGCGATCGTCAAACAGTTGGTGGGGGAGGGACCCATGGGTGCCGGGGAAGAACTGCTGCCGCAGCCGGACATCCGGGACATCCGGCTGGAGAAGGTGCTCCAAGCCCTGGGTGACCCGGTCCGGCTGCAGCTGATGGCCATCTACGCCCGCGAGGGCGAGCAGTGCGACTGCGACCCGCGCCGCTTCGGGCTGCAGCACCTGCACAAGTCGACGGTGTCGCACCACATGAAGGTGCTCCGCGAGGCGGGCGTCACCTCGACCAAGGTGGTGGGGCGCAACCGCCATGTGCGGTTGCGCAAGGAGGAGTTGGACGAGCGCTTCCCCGGGCTGGTGGACACCCTGCTGGCGGCGCTCGACGACTAGCCGGCCAGCTCCCGCGGCAGCGGCTCCGCGTGCAGCACCGTCAGCCCCGACACCGCACGCGTCAGCGCCACGTACAGCCGCCGCAGCCCCGTCCGCCCGTCCGGCTCGCCCGCGACGATCGCGGCGGGTTCGTCGAGCACCACGTAGTCGTACTCCAGGCCCTTCGCCAGCGACGTCGGCACCAGCGTCAGCCGCGCCCCGGCCGACGTCTCCTCGCCCGGGGCGAGGTGTGCCAGCCCCGCCTCCGCCAGCGCCTCCGCCAGGGCGGGGATCCGCGCGTCCGCCGCGATCAGGCCGGTCGAGCCCTCGTGCCCCAGCGCCGCCCGGCACGCCGCGACCACGGCCGCGTCCAACTCCGGCCCCTCGACGGGCCGTACGGCGAACTCGCCCGCCGCCTCGCGCACCGACGTGGCCTCCGTCAGCTCCGGGGCGATCGCCGGCAGCAGCCGCGAGGCGTACGCGATCACCTCGCGCGGGACGCGGAAGCCCTGCGTCAGCTCCTCGACGGACGCGTCCGGCTTGCCCAGGTGCGCGAGCGCCTCGCGCCAGCCCGGCGTCGCCCACGGCGTCGTGCCCTGCGCGATGTCGCCCAGCACCGTCGCCGAACCGGTCGTGCAGCGCCGGCCCACCGCCCGGTACTGCATGGGGGACAGGTCCTGGGCCTCGTCCAGCACCACGTGTCCCAGCGACGGCGTCCGCGTGACCAGGTCCGTCGCCTCGTCCACCAACACCGCGTCCGCCGCCGACCACTTGGCCGACTTCGGGCCGCGCGCCGGCCTCGCCCACAGGACCGCCCGCTGCTCCTCCGCCGAGAGCAGGCCCGCCGCGTGCTCCGCCAGGAACTCCGCGTCCGACAGCAGCCGCAGCACCAGCTTCGCCGGATCGACCGCCGGCCACACCTCCCGTACCGCCGCCTTCACGGCGGGCGTCCGCGCCACCGCGTCCTGCACCCGGTCGTCCGGCGCCTCGCCCGCCTCCTCCATCCGTACGAGCACGGCGTGCGCGATCCGCTGCGGCAGGGCGTCGCGGGCGGCGCCGTAACGGATGTCGCGGGCGAGCAACTCGCGGACGATCTCCTCCAGTTCGTACGCGGGGATCCGCCAGCGCCGCGAGCCGCGCACCACGACCACCGGGTCCGCCGGCATCGTCACGCCCGAGCGCACCGCGCGCCGCAGCACCTCGGCCATGCGGGCGTCGCCCTTGATCCGGGCCGCCTCCGCGGAGTCCGTGCCGCGCACCTCCACGTGCGCGACCAGGTCGTCCACCGTCGCCTGCGCCACGTTCAACTCGCCCAGTGCGGGCAGGACCTGCTCGATGTAGCGCAGGAAGGACTTGTTCGGGCCGATCACCAGCGTGCCCGTGCGGGCCAGCCGCTCGCGGTGCGCGTAGAGGAGGTACGCGACGCGGTGCAGGCCGACGGCGGTCTTCCCGGTGCCGGGCGCCCCCTGGACGCAGACCGTGCCGCCGATCCCGGCGCGGACGATCTCGTCCTGCTCCGGCTGGATCGTCGCGACGATGTCGCGCATGGGGCCCACGCGGGGCCGCTCGATCTCGGCCTGGAGCAGCACGCTCGCCCGCTCGCCGGACGCCGGGTCGGTGAGGTCCTCGTCCTCGTACGCGGTCAACTCCCCGCCGGTGTAACCGAAACGGCGACGTCGGCGGACGTCCATCGGCTCCTTCGCCGAGGCCCGGTAGAAGGGCTGCGACACGGGCGCGCGCCAGTCGACGACCATCGGGTCCCCGTCGGCGTCGTGCACGTGCCGACGGCCGATGTAGAACGTGGTCCCCGCGTCGTGCGCCGTGTAGTCCAGCCGCCCGAAGAACAGCGGGGTGTCCGCGAGGTCGGCGAGCGCGGTGATGCGCTCCTCGATCTGCCGCCCCAGGACCTGGGCGTTGACCCAGTTGGCGGCGACGTCCTCGATGTCGAGCGCCTCGACGTCGGCGCGCATCGCGCGCAGGGCGGAGCGGGAGGAGGCGAGGTGGGAGCGTTCGAGGGCGAGGGGGTCGTGCGCGGACACGGTGATGCCTCCCGGCAGTGGTCACGAACGGTGGGCGGCCGCCGGTTTCCGACCGGACGGCGGCGCTCCCGTGATGCGTGGCGGGAGGCGGAAGCCCGCGATTCTAGCCACGGGATGCAGCCGGGCGCGAATGATTTTCCGTGCGCCCCGGGGTGGCTCTCAGGGTCGCCGTCCGTCTCCCGTAGGGGACGTGATTATCCTTGAGTCGTACGTCGCCACCCGCCGCTTTACGCCGCCGGATTGATGTGTCACGGCCCTCTCGGCACGCATCATGGATCCATGACCACCGCAGGAATCACCCCAGACGCCCGGGGCGCCGAGCACGGCGCCGAGACCGCCCTCTCCCACGCGTTCCGCGCGCTCAAGGTGTTCGCCGGTACGGCGGTGAGCGTGGTGCTGCTGGGCGACTACGCGCAGGAGGGCCTGGTCAAGCGCTGACCTCAGACGTCCTCGCCCGCGAGGATGGCGTCCGCGTCCATGATCCGGTAGGCGTACCCCTGCTCCGCCAGGAAGCGCTGGCGATGCGCCGCGAAGTCCTGGTCGACCGTGTCGCGGGCCACGACCGAGTAGAAGCGCGCCTCGTGCCCGTCCGCCTTCGGGCGGAGAACGCGGCCCAGCCGCTGCGCCTCCTCCTGGCGCGAGCCGAACGTGCCGGAGACCTGGATCGCGACCGTCGCCTCGGGCAGGTCGATCGAGAAGTTGGCGACCTTCGAGACGACGAGGACCGAGATCTCGCCCTGCCGGAACGCCTCGAAGAGCTTCTCGCGCTGTGCGTTGCTCGTCTCGCCCTTGATCACGGGGGCGTCGAGGTGCTCGCCCAGCTCGTCGAGCTGGTCGATGTACTGCCCGATGACCAGCGTCTGTTCACCCCGGTGCCGGCGCACCAGCGCCTCGGTCACCTTGCGCTTGGTGTCCGTCGTCGCGCAGAAGCGGTACTTCTCCTCCGTCTCGGCCGTCGCATACGCGAGCCGCTCGGAGTCCGTCAGGTTGACGCGGACCTCGACGCAGTCGGCCGGCGCGATGTAGCCCTGCGCCTCGATCTCCTTCCAGGGCGCGTCGAACCGCTTCGGCCCGATGAGGGAGAAGACGTCCGACTCCCGCCCGTCCTCCCGGACGAGGGTCGCGGTCAGCCCGAGCCGCCGCCGCGCCTGCAGGTCGGCAGTGAACTTGAAGACCGGTGCCGGCAGCAGGTGCACCTCGTCGTAGACGACGAGCCCCCAGTCGCGGGAGTCGAAGAGCTCCAGGTGGGGATAGATCCCCTTCCGCTTCGTGGTCAGCACCTGGTACGTGGCGATGGTGACCGGCCGGATCTCCTTCCGCGTGCCGCTGTACTCGCCGATCTCCTCCTCGGTCAGCGACGTCCGCTTCACCAGCTCGTGCTTCCACTGCCGCGCGGAGACGGTGTTGGTGACCAGGATCAGCGTCGTCGCCTTCGCCTCGGCCATCGCCCCGGCCCCGACCAGCGTCTTCCCGGCCCCGCACGGCAGCACGACCACACCCGACCCGCCGTGCCAGAACCCGTCGACGGCCTGCCGCTGGTACGGCCGCAGCGCCCAGCCGTCCTCGCGCAGCTCGATGGGGTGCGCCTCGCCGTCCACGTACCCGGCGAGGTCCTCGGCCGGCCAGCCGAGCTTCAGCAGCGTCTGCTTGATCTGCCCGCGCTCGGACGGATGGACGGCCACGGTGTCCTCGTCGATCCGCGCCCCCACCAGCGGCTGGATCTTCTTCGACCGCAGGATCTCCTCCAGCACCGGCCGGTCGCTGCTCTCCAGCACCAGCCCGTGCGTGGGGTGCTTCATCAGCCGCAGCCGCCCGTAGCGGGCCATGGTCTCGGCGATGTCGACGAGCAGCGCGTGCGGCACGGGGTAGCGCGAGTACGTCACCAGCGCGTCCACGACCTGCTCCGCGTCGTGCCCCGCCGCCCGCGCGTTCCAGAGCCCCAGCGGCGTGACCCGGTACGTGTGGATGTGCTCGGGCGCCCGCTCCAGCTCGGCGAACGCCGCGATGGCCCGTCGGCAGGCGTCGGCCTGCTCGTGGTCGACCTCCAGGAGGAGGGTCTTGTCGCTCTGGACGATTAGGCAGGACACGCATACCTCCACGGATAGGATTTCCAGCGTGACAGACACCGCACCTGCCACGGCTCGGGCCATGCCCCGTGCCCGGCGCCGAAAGGGCGTTCCGGCCAGCACGCCGGGGATGCGCGCCGCTATCTATGTTCGCCTATCGCGTGAAACGGACGAGACGACATCTCCAGAGCGCCAGAGAGCGGCTTGCGAGGCGTTGTGTGAGGCACGTGGCTGGAACGTCATAGTCGCCGAGGAGGACATCGATGTCTCCGGCTTCTCGCGGGGCCTCGACCGGCCGGGACTGCAACGCATCCTGACCAGGCTTGCCGAGCTGGACGTGATCGTGTTCTTCAAGATCGACCGGCTTGCGCGCTCGACGGTCGACTTCGCGGAGATCATGCGACTCGCCGAGCACCAGAGCGTTGCGCTTGCGTCGGCGACAGAGCCGCTCGACCTCACGTCGTCCATGGGCCGGGCCATGGCGAAGGTGATCGCGGTCTTCGCTGAGCTGGAGTCCGACACCATCGGGATGCGGGTGTCCAGCGCGCACGAGCACCTGCGCCGCGAGGGCCGCTACACCGGCGGTCGGGTCCCGTACGGGTACATGGTCGTTCCCAACCCCAACGGGGCGGGCAAGGTGCTCGCGGTCAATGAGGACGAGGCCAAGACGATCAAGCGGATCGTGGAGCGGGTCCTGTCCAAGGACTCGCTCATGCAGATCATCAACGACCTCAACAAGGAGGGCGTCCCGTCGCCCGGCCACTCCTCACGCCAGACCTCGGGCAAGCGCAGCGACTCCAAGCAGTGGTACACGACGACGCTGCGGAGCTTGCTGGGCAGCCCCCAGTTGCTCGGCCAGGTCATCGAGGACGGGAAGCCGATCCTGCGGACGGACGGTCTGCCCCTGGTCAACCGCCCGCCGATCCTCGACACGGACACCTGGCAGGCGCTCCAGGACGAGTTGGAGCGCCGGGCCAATCCCGGTGAGAAGCGCCGGGAGGGGACGTCGCTGCTGCGCGGCATCATGCACTGCGGAGTCTGTGGTGAGCGCATGTACACCTTCAGCGGGCGCAACGGTCAGCTTCGGTACCGGTGCATCGGCCCGCTGAAGTACCGCCAGTGGGCGGCCAAGGGGGGAGGAGAAGCAGGGCGTGAAGTGCTATGGGCCGACCGTGGCCGGGGTGACCACCGAGGAGCACGTCACCGAGCAGTTCCTCGCGAAGTACGGGCACCTTTCCGTGATGCAGATGGTCCAGGAGGTGGGCGAGGACTTCCGCCCGCAGATCAGGCAGGCCGAGGAAGCGTTGGCCGACCTGCAAAAGGATCGCTACGACCGGGGCCTGTTCAGAGGCGACGACGGAGCGATCCGGTACGCGGATCAGTACGCCAAGCTGGAAGAGCGACTGGTGACTCTGAAGGAGAGGCAGCGAACGGCGAAGCCGGGCGGCGTGAAGGCGGAGCCGACCGGCGAGACGCACGCCGAGCAGTGGAAGCGCTCGGACGTGGCCGGTAAGCGAGATCTGCTGTTGAACGCGGGCGGCTACGTGGAGGTGGCACCCGCGCGGCGTGGCGGCAAGAAGCTGGACACGTCGCGTCTGTCGGTGTACTTCGGCGAGGAGGGGCACATGCGGCGGGCGGCAGCGGCGAAGGAGAGCGGACAGGAGACCGAGGCGGCTGACAGCCAGGGCTGACGCCGAAGTCACCCGGCACACGCAGCGGCGCCCCCACCTCGTCCGTCAGGTGGGGGCGTCGCTGTCTGCGTTCAGGTCAGGCGGCGTGCTGGTCGGGGTTGTGCCAAGGGCCGATGACCTTGATAGAAGGGCGGCAGTACGACAGCGCCGCACCGTCGCGAGTTGTGAACTCGACTGTCTCTGCGACGAGTTCGCAGAGGGCGTCCCCGTCCGTCTCGGACAGTGCCGTCCTGAGCGGGGTCTGTACGGTCAACGGCCCTGTCTCACTTTCGGTGGTGACGCAGAGTCGTAAGGGGTCGTTGACATCTGTGTGAGGGATGTCAACGAGCTTGTGCAGATGGTGTTTCGGGACTGTCCCCGCTGGTCATCGAGGATGTGGCCGACGGGGGTGAGCGGATCGTGGTGCGGGCGCGGACTCCGCAGCACACCGCGGTCTGCCCGGTGTGCGGGGCGTCGTCGGGACGCGTGCACGGCTACCACTGGCGGACGGTGGCCGACGTACCGACCGACGGGCGGCGGGTGGTGGTCCGTGTACGGGTGCGGCGTCTGGTGTGTCCCACGCTCGGCTGCCGCCACACCTTCCGCGAGCAGGTGCCCGGGGTACTCGAGCGGTACCAGCGGCGAACCGCCCGTCTGGCCAGGCACGTCAAGGCCGTGGTCAAGGAGTTAGCGGGCCGGGCGGGGGCGCGTCTGCTGGCGGCGCTCGCGATGGGCCTGTCGCGTCACACCGCTCTGCGTACGCTGCTGCGTATCCCGTTGCCCGCGGTGCGGGTGCCCCGCGTGGTCGGCGTCGACGACTTCGCTCTGCGCCGGCGGCACCGCTATGCCACCGTAGTGATCGACGCCGAGACGCACGAGCGGATCGACGTGCTGCCCGACCGCACGGCCGACGGGAAAGCCGTCCACATCGGGCGAAGGGGGCCAGGTGATCGGGCACTCAAGGCCTGGGAGGTATGCGCAATGCAGAACGCCGAAACAGTGCTGAGTATCCTCCGTGAACGCGGCAGGCGCGGCCTGCCGTGCAACGAACTCTATCGGCAGCTCTTCAATCCGCAGTTGTATCTGCTGGCTTACGGGCGTCTGTACTCCAACAAGGGAGCGATGACGCCCGGGGTCACTGGGGAGACCGTGGACGGCATGTCGCTGGGCAAGATCGAGCAGGTCATCGAGACGCTGCGCCACGAGCGGTATCGGTGGAGCCCGGCCAGAAGGGTCTACATCCCGAAGGGGCGAGGCGACTCGAAGCTGCGCCCGCTCGGCCTGCCGCCCTGGATCGACAAGTTGGTCGGCGAGGTGGTCCGCCTGCTTCTTGAGGCATATTACGAGCCGACGTTCTCCGACTCCTCACACGGTTTCCGCCCCCGACGGGGCTGCCACACCGCACTGCGCGAGGTGGCCCATACCTGGACGGGGTCGACCTGGTTTATCGAGGGTGATATTTCCCGGTGTTTCGACCAGCTTGACCACTCGGTCATGCTCAGAATCCTGGGCGAGAAAATCCACGACAACCGGTTCCTGCGGCTGGTGCGGAACATGCTCAAGGCCGGATACATGGAGGATTGGGTCTGGAACGCCACGCACAGCGGAAGTCCGCAAGGCGGTGTCGTTTCACCGATCTTGTCTAACATCTACCTGCACAAGTTGGACGAGTACGTCGAGAAAGTTCTGATCCCTGAATACACCCGGGGAAGAGTCAGGCAGCCGAACCAAGCCTTCTTCAAGGTATGGAATGCGATGCGTCGCGCGCGCAAGCGCGGCGACCGCACCGAGGTGCGGAACCTGCGCAAGCAACTCCGCAGCATGCCCAGCATGGATACTCAGGATCCCGGCTACAGGCGGCTGCGGTATGTGCGTTACGCCGACGACACCCTGCTCGGGTTTGCCGGACCCAAGGCAGAAGCCGAGGAAATCAAGAGGCGGTTGGCACAATTCCTGCGTGACGAACTCAAGTTGGAGCTGTCGCCGGAGAAAACCCTCATCACGCACGCCCGCACCCAGGCGGCTAGTGCTCGGTTCCTCAAAGGCGGTACTCGAAACGGCGCCGGAGCTGGCGGGTTGGTGGTGCTGGGCGGCCCCAGATCCAGGGTTTGGCGCGTGCGTTGAGCTGGGCTGTGACGACTCTCGTCGCGTGGTCGATCTCGTTGGGGTCGGCGAAGGACTGTCCGGCCAGGGCCGCTTTGCGGAAGAGCCGCCACCAGCCTTCCTGGAGGTTGAGCCAGCACGCGCCGACGGGGATGAACACGTGGCGGATGCGCGGGTGGTTCTCCAGCCATTCGCGGGTGGACTTGCTGTTGTGGGAGGAGAGGTTGTCGGTGACGACCACGATGTCGCCCGTGGGGTTGGCGTCCTCCAGCAGCAGGAGGAACTGCTGGTAGTTGACGCTGTTGCGTGAGGCCGCGGTCATGGTGATCTCCTGGCCGTCGGCCGGCCGCAGGCCGCCGTAGACCCAGGTCTTCTCCGGCCCGCGGCCGTAGTCGAGTTCGGCCTTGATGCGGTGGCCGTCCGGCGACCAGCCCGGAACGGGCGGGAACGTGCGCGGGATCACCGGGCCGAGCTCGTCCGCGCAGACCACCGTGGCACCCTCCGGCGGGTCCGTGTACAGGCCGACGATCCGGGTCCTTTTGGGGAGAACTCCGGATCACGGCTGGTGATCCAGGACCGGGTACGGCGCCAGCGCACACCCTCGGCCAGCAGGATCCTGCGGACCTGGGACCGCTGGATGTCGATACCCTGGCGCCGGGCCGCCTCGGTGAGGGTGTCCAGGGTCCACTCGCCCGGGGCCGACTCGTCCTCGGCCGCCAGGTCGCCCCAGGGCTCCCGCACCAGTCGGCCCGGAGGGTCGCAGCGGACCAGCTCGATGATCCGCGACCGTTCGTCCTCGGTGATCCGGCGCTTGCGGCCGCATCCGGGACGGTCGCCGAGTCCGTCCAGGCCCTGGGCGTTGAACCGGTGCAGCCACTTGCGCACCGTCTTGTGATGGCACCCGAGCCGGGACGCTATGGCAGGGGCACGGTGCCCTTCCCAGCCCAGCACGATGATCCTGGCCCGCAGGATCCAGTCCGCCGGCGCATGCCGGGCCCCGGCCAACCTGCGGACCTTCCCCTCCTCGGCCACGTCCTGGGCAGGACGGGCCGACAACAGCTTCGGCACAACAACTCGCCCCCGAGAAGCCCGAACTGACACCCCCACACCCCTACAACTACCCCGCCAAAGCGGAACCGAGCACTAGGTTCCTCGGCTACGACATCACCGTGCACCACAACGACCGCAAGATCTCCGGCAGACGGCGTTCTGTCAATGGGACCATCGGTCTGCGTGTCCCTCGTTCGGTGGTAGTCGCCAAGCAGGCCCGCTACATGAAGCGCGGCAAACCCGCGCGCCGGCCCGAACTGCTGAACCAGGACGACCACGTCATCATCAGCACCTACGGGTCGGAGTATCGCGGCATCGTCCAGTACTACCTGCTGGCCGGCGACGTCTTTCGACTCGCGCGGCTTCATTGGGCCATGTCGGCCTCGATGCTGATGACGCTCGCCAACAAGCACCGGTCCTCGTTCTCGACGGTGGCCCGCAAGTACGCGGCCACCGTCGAGACACCGTACGGGCCGCGCAAGTGCTTCGAGGCACGTGTCGATCAACCCGGCAGGAAGCCACTGGTCGGACGGTTCGGAGGGATCCCGCTGAGACAGAACAAGAAGGCGATCGTCACCGATCGCCAGCTGGCCCCGGTCAGCATCAAACGCAAGGAGCTCGTCACTCGTCTCCTCGCCGGGCGATGCGAATCCTGCGGGCGCGTCGACGAGGTGGAAGTCCACCATGTCGCCAAGCTCGCGGATCTCGGCCGATCGGGATACCGGCCGCCGTGGGCGGATCTCATGGCCGCGAAGCACCGCAAAACCCTTGTGGTCTGCGGAAACTGTCACGCGGACATCCACGGCACGAGGTCTGTTCCAGCGCACACGGGATGATCACTGGAGAGCGACGTGCGGGGAAAGCTCGCATGCGTCGTTCGGGCTGGGGGCCGTGGGAAAAGGACCTGCTCAGCAGGCACCTTGCCGACGGCCCACCAGTACTCTGTGGCACAACCTGTGCGAAGCCGCCCTGAGCGAGGTGAAGGCGCACAGCAGCTGCTGGGCCACCGTACTGGACGCACCCATCTACGACGGGCCCCGCGCACAGACCACCCTCGAACGCTGGCGCCAAGTCCACGACCTGCTGGGCCAGGGCGTAGGCCTGCTCGAATGCGCCCGCCGTCTCCAGCTGGCCCTGAACACCGTCAAACGCTACGCGCGAGCCGACCGGCCCGAGCGCATGCTCCGCGTCCCCAAATACCGCGCCAGCCTTGTCGACCCCTACCGCGAGCACCTGCGCAAACGCCGGGCCGAAGACCCCGCCGTCCCCGTCAGGCACCTCTTCGAAGAGATCAAGGCCCTCGGCTTCACGGGCTGCCTCAACCTCCTCCACAAGTACATCAACCAGGGCCGCGCGGACGCCGACCGCAGCCACATCTCCCCGCGCCGACTCGCCCGAATGCTCCTCACCAGGCCCGACAACCTCAAGGCCGAACACCACGACCTCCTGGCCCAGCTCACCGCAGCCTGCCCCGAGATGACCCAACTGGCTTCAGCTATCAGGGACTTCGCCCCGCTCCTTGCGCCTTACGCCGCAAACGCCGACGCGCTCGCACGCTGGATCGCCCAGGTCCGCGAAGTCGATCTGCCCCATCTGCACGCCTTCACCCGGGGCCTGGAACGAGACCGCGACGCAGTGAACGCCGCGCTCACACTCCCGTACAGCAACGGCCCGACCGAAGGCGTCAACACCAAGACCAAGCGGATCGCGCGCCAGATGCACGGACGAGCAGGCTTCACCCTCCTACGCCACCGCATCCTCCTCGGATAGCAGCACTCTGCGTCACCACTGAAAGTGCGACAGGGCCGTCTACTGGACAGACCCACCACTCTCTACAACTCGATCTATCGTGCGGATGGCCAGGCGCTGGTCAATGCCCATGTCTGGGGCGTGAACGCCTACGGCGCTCCCGTGTGGCATCTCCGACGCAGCGGGAAGGGCGGCATGTTCGACACCTACGCCAGCAGCTTCGACGGGGCGTGGGAAACCGCGACGCCGGTACGAGAAGGGTGACCATGGCACGGACCGAGTACTACGACGACCCAGCGGCACCGGAGCCGAACAGCCTGGTGGTCGCCGCGTCCGCCGTGGTCACCGACGACGAAGGGCGCGTACTCCTTCAGCGCCGCAGGGATAACGATCTATGGGCGCTGCCAGGTGGCGGCATGGAGATGACCGACTCACTCCCAGGAACGGCCGTCCGCGAGGTGAAGGAAGAAACCGGACTGGACGTAGAGATCACCGGGCTCGTGGGCACGTACACCGACCCTCGCCACGCCATCGCCTACTCGGACGGTGAGGTGCGCAGGCAGTTCCAACGTCTGCTTCACCGCTCGTGTGATCGGGGGCCGCCTCGCGATCTCGGACGAGTCCACGGAGCTGCGGTTCGTCCAGCCGGGCGAGATCGGTCAACTGCCGATGCACCACACGCAGCGGCTCCGGATCCGTCACTTCCTGGAACACCGTGCGCGGCCCTATCTCGGCTGATCGAACCGGCGACACCAGCTTTACGGACAGAGGGCTTTCGTGCTGTAGAACCGGGGCTTCAACACCGGGTCAGCCTGCCGGCGACTCGACCACGCTGCCGTCCGGCTCGCCCTCGCGCCGCTCGGGGGTCGAAGCGCCCGGCTGCCCCGGGATCGCAGTAGTCGGCACGGTGATCGCATGTCTAGGTCCGAACATCAGGCTGGATGGCTGCTGCGTCCGCCGGTCGGACACGACGATCCCGCCGCGCCACTTCCCCGTCGGGTCCTGGTACCGGAACTGCAGCTTCTTCAGCCGCTGCCCGAACTGCTCCCGCAATGGCCGGTAAGCGTCGTCGCAGTGCACGTTCCATGTCACGTCGCCCAGGTAGGCGTGGCACGCGATGGGGAACAGCAGGGAGGACACCACGAGATCGGCGAGCTGGAGCAGCGTGTGGGTGTCGCTGTGGCCGAAGACCGGCGACTCGATGACCCCGCGGAGGCTGTCACCGCCCGTGCGGTACTTGCGGGTGGTCACGCAGTGCACATTTGGAGCGTTTTTCACCTTCGTGCGGCTGTCGAGGACCATCATGCCGCGCGAGTGCTCGTGGGCGAGCTGAGCCTGGAAGGTCTCGTTCAGCGCGGCAACGGAGGCCGGGTACACCCCGGACTCGTCAAACGCCAGCCCCTCCTCTTTAATCCACACGCGGGCAAGGATGCGGGCTTCGTGGGATTCCAACGTGTCGAGCAGTGAAGCCACCAGCTCCATGGCTGCACGCCGCCAGCCGTGATTGCCGACACGGAGGTTCTTGCGGACGTCTGAGCCCTTGATCTCGTGCTGGATCACCTCGGAGAGCTGATCCGCGTTCCGCAACTGCGGCCGGTAATGCTTCTTGACGGCAAGGAAGGCCCAGGTGAGGGACTTGACCTGGGCCCGGGGCACGGTGAATCCGCCGACGACGAGGACCGGAGGGGCGTCCGGCCTCCCGGGATCAAGCGTCTGCCCGTTGCCCGCCTCGTCGATGTAGCACAGATGCACCGAACCTCCCTGGAACACGTCTGTGGCCGCCCCCGAAGGGACGGCCACAGGGTCTGCGCAGCCATATGCGCGATGTTTTGCTTGCTGAGTCCGATCCTGCCGAGAACGGCTACGGTCGGTCAAGCCGAGCGCACGTTAAGTGGTACGGGTTTCGGTCAACCTTGACGGGCGAAGCCGAAGAACGCGGTCCACTCGGTCGGCGCGATGGCGAGGCCGTGGTGAGCCGGCAAGACGGTGTGCGCGGAGGTCGATGTCTGAGACGCGAAGTGGTGGAGTCCCGAGCTTGTCAAGTCTCGATGGCATGGGGTTCGGGGGCCGTAGGATCCTCTGTGTGATTACGGGCGAGCTGAAGAGCAAGGTGGGGCGGGTCTGGGACGCGTTCTGGTCGGGCGGCATCTCTAATCCGCTGGAGGTGATGGAGCAGATCACCTACCTGCTCTTCATCAAACGGCTGGACGAGATCCAGACCCGCAAGGACCGCAAGGCGACCGCAACGGGCAAGCCCGACCCGGACCCCTTCTTCTCGGACGACCAGCAGGATCTGCGCTGGCAGAACTTCAAGGTCAAGGATCCCGAGATCATGTACGGGCTCGTCGCCGATGGCGTCTTCCCGTACCTGCGCCGCATGGGCGGGGACGAATCGACGTACTCCCACCACATGAAGGACGCCCGGTTCACGATCCCGAGCCCCAACCTGCTGGCGAAGGTCGTCGACATGCTCGACGACATCTCCATGGATAGCAGCGACACCAAGGGCGACATCTACGAGTACCTGCTCGCGAAGATCGCCGCAGCTGGCCAGAACGGCCAGTTCCGCACGCCGCGCCACATCATCGACCTGATGGTCGAGATGACCCAGCCGGGGCCGCGAGACAAGATCTGTGACCCGGCGTGCGGCACGGCCGGCTTCCTGGTGCAGGCGGCTTCGTACATGCAGCGGGTGCACCGCGAGGCGCTGCTGGGCGTCGAGCAGCGCAAGCGCTTCAACGAGAAGACGTTCCACGGCTTCGACTTCGACAACACGATGCTCCGCATCGGCTCCATGAACATGCTGCTCCACGGCGTGGAGAACCCAGACATCCGGTACCGCGACTCCCTTGCGGAAAGCGCGGCGGGCGAGGCCGAGCGCTACTCTCTGATCCTCGCAAACCCGCCGTTCGCGGGGAGCCTGGACTACGAGTCCACGGCGGTGGACCTCCAGCGCATCGTCAAGACGAAGAAGACGGAACTGCTGTTCCTGGCCCTGTTCCTGCGGCTCCTGAAACCCGGTGGCCGGGCGGCCGTCATCGTCCCGGATGGCGTGCTGTTCGGCTCGTCGAAGGCACACAAGGAACTGCGCCGGATTCTGGTGGAGGACCAGCAACTCCAGGCGGTGGTCAAGCTGCCGAGCGGAGTGTTCAAGCCGTACGCCGGTGTTTCGACAGCGATCCTGTTCTTCACGAAGACGGACTCGGGTGGCACGGACCACGTCTGGTTCTACGACTTGCAGGCGGATGGCCTGAGCCTTGATGATAAGCGCGCTCCGCTGCTTGCTGACGATCGGCTCACGGTGCGACCGGCGGGCGGGCCGCTCACGGAGACTGAGCACAAAAAGAACAACTTGCCGGATGTTTTGGCGCGCTGGTTTGAGCGGGACGGCTCCGAACGCGATCGGCAGCGCACAAACCAGAGCTTCTGTGTACCCAAGGCAGAGATCGCAGCTCACGAATACGACTTGAGTGTCAACCGGTACAAGGCGGTCGTGCACGAGGAGATCAAGACGCGAACTCCAGGCGAAATTCTCGCTGATCTGGAAAGGATTGATGAGGAGATCGCCAAGGGTGTATCTGAACTGAAGGGGCTGCTGGCGTGAGCAGTACGGATGCGCTTTTGGGTGACATCATCAAGCCTGCGACCCTACGGCGGGCCGGAACTGAAGACCTCCCCATCCTGTCCATGACTATGCGAGACGGGCTTGTCGATCAGGCGGACAAGTTCAAAAAACGTGTAGCCTCTGCTGACACTTCCGCTTATCGAGTCGTCGATCGCGGTCAACTCGTCGTCGGGTTCCCTATTGATGAAGGAGTGCTCTCCTTTCAGCGGCTTTACGATTCGGCGATCGTAAGTCCAGCTTACGACATCTGGGAACTGTTGGACCCGGATTTGGTGTCGCGAGGTTACCTGGAGTATTTCCTGCGCTCGCCTCGGGCTTTGAGCTATTACAGAGCAAAGCTGCAGGGGAGCACCGCACGTCGGCGCTCGCTGCCGAGAGATATTTTCCTCGCCCTGCCGGTCCCGATGCCACCCCTCGGAGAGCAGAAGCGGATCGCCGCCGTCCTCGACCAGGTGGACACCCTCTGTGCCAAACGCCGCGAAGCCATCAGTCTCCTCGGCAACCTCGCTCAATCCGTCTTTCTGAATATGTTCGGTGACCCTGCCCGTAACCCGCTGGGATGGCCCGTGGGGAAGGTTGGCGACTTGCTGATCTCTGCCAATTATGGCAGCTCGGCCAAGGCGGACATGGAAGGTGACATTCCGGTACTCCGTATGAACAATATCACTACTTCCGGTGACCTTGACATGCGTGATTTGAAGTACCTGTCAAGCGAGCAGGTGTCAGAAAAACATCTAGTTCGGGCAGGGGATGTCCTGTTCAACAGGACGAACAGTGCTGAGCTGGTGGGTAAGTCGGCTATCTATCGATTGCCCGAAGAAGTAGCCTATGCGGGATACTTGGTGCGCCTTCGGGTCAGCGATGAAAGTCATCCAGAGTACTTGGCGGCTTTCCTGAATAGCCAGTATGCCAAGCGAGTGCTGCGTTCGATGAGTAAGAGCATCGTCGGTATGGCGAACATCAACGCCAAAGAAGTTCAGAGCATCAAGATTCCCATCCCTCCGTTGGCTGAACAGAAGCGCTTCGCTTCGGCGATCACCCAGGTTGAGGCGGCTAAGGAACCTCACCGCACCCACCTCGCCACCCTTGACGAGCTCTTCACCTCCCTTCAGCACCGTGCTTTCTCCGGCGTCCTTTGAGCTCGTAACAGGATCATGGTTTGCGGTTCTTCAGGCGTCTCCAGCAGATGAGGCCGCAGGCCAGGGAGACGAGGGCGTCGTGGAGTTCGAGGCGTCGTTCCCAGCGGACGGCCAGGCGCTTGAACTGGTGCAGGAGCGCGAAGGTCTGCTCGACGACGTACCGGAGTTTGCCCAGGCCCTCGATGTTCGGGGTGCCTTTGCGGGAGATGACCGGCAGGATGCGGCGTTTGCGCAGTTCCTTGCGGTTGGGGTTGCTGTCGTATCCCTTGTCGCCGAGCAAGGCGTCGGGGCGCCTGCGGGGGCGTCCGGGCCGTCCGGCGACAGGCGGGATGCCGTCGACGAGTGCGAGGGTCTGTGTGACGTCGTTGACGTTGGCCGCGGTGGTGACGATCTTGAAGGGAGTGCCCTTCCCGTCGCAGATCAGGTGGTGCTTACTGCCCGTCTTCCGGCGGTCGACCGGCGACGGGCCGGTCCCGGCTCCCCCTTTTTCGCGCGGATGTGGGAGGCGTCCACACACGCACGGGACCAGTCGAGTTCGCCGGCGGCGTGCAGTTTCGCGAGCAGGAGGCGGTGCAGCCGGTCGAAGACGCCGGCCTCGTGCCACCTGCCCAGCCGTCGCCAGCAGGTCTGCCCCGAGCCGAATCCGAGCTCCAGCGGAAGGAGTTGCCAGCTGATGTCCTGGTACAGCACGTACAGGATGCCCTGCAGGCACAGCCGGTCGGACACCGGCCGCGGCCCCGGCGACTGCTCGGGCCACGGCGGCAGCAACGGCTCGATGAGCTCCCCCAGTTCGTCGTCCACGATCCACGGCCGCTTCCTCACACCGTCACGAACAGCCGAAACACCCCCGACGTCACGGCTGACCAGCCACACTCAACAAGATCGTGTTACGAGCTCTTTGGGCTTGTAGATGATTAACACGCTGATTTGATCTTGTCTGAGTCGACCTCTGTCAGGAACGCCGTGATGTCTGCTGGTGTGCGGAAGCGGGCTGTTGAGGCAGTGATGCGGTAGCCGTGGGCTTCGAGGAGGGGGCGGACTTCTCGGATGGTCCGGCTGATGGTCATGGTGGTGACGCCGAAGAGCTGGCCCAGGAGGTGCTGAGGGCCGAGTTTGCGGAGGTAGAGGACCGTTGCCAGGATGCGGTCGGTGTGGGTGAGCTTGTCTTTGGGGCCGGCTCCGGGGACCTGGCTGGGCCGTCCGCCGCGGCGTGTGGTCCGGGACTGCTCGCGTTGCCGCTCCAGTTCAGGGGCCAGGGCGGTGGTCATGGCGTCCAGCTGCCGGTGCGTCATGCCGGTCAGTTCGGGGTTTCGCAGCGAGCTGGTGGACAACTGGCTTGGTGTGTCCGCGGGTTCGTTCGCGCAGTCGGGAGCCTGGGCTGTGGGGTGGAGGGTGTAGTTCCAGTCTCCGTGGAAGCGGTGTCTGCTCATGGCCAGCGCGTCGATCTGCGCGTCGGTCACGGTGACGCCGGTCGGGTAGGTCCCGGTGTCGAGTTCGGCGTGCACG
Organism: Streptomyces thioluteus; assembly: GCF_039535865.1. Lineage (NCBI taxonomy): Bacteria > Bacillati > Actinomycetota > Actinomycetes > Kitasatosporales > Streptomycetaceae > Streptomyces > Streptomyces thioluteus. Next base: position 42,730 of record NZ_BAAAXZ010000021.1, on the reverse strand, counting down.
GTCAGACCGGTCGCGGTAGTGGTCGCGGCGATGCTGTTGAGGATGACTTCGTGGCTGGTCAGGGGCCTGCCGCGCCAGTTCATGGTGATGTGGGAGAAGAGGCGGTGCTCGATTTTGTTCCATTTCGAGGCGCCGGGCGGCAGGTGGCACACGGTGACCTCCAGCCCGGCCCCGGCGGCGAGAGCGGCGAGTTCGGTCTTCCAGGTCCGGGTGCGGAATCCGTTGGAGCCGCCCGCGTCCGCGGTGATCAGCAGCCGTGTGGCCTGCGGGTAGTCGTGCCGGCCCCGGCCGTGCCACCAGCGCCGGATGGAGGCGACAGCAAACGCTGCGGTGTCGTGGTCGGTGCCGACGCTGACCCAGCCCGCGTTCGCGGCCACATCGTAGATCCCGTACGGGATCGCCCTGCCGGAGCCCGGCTGGTCCAGGAAGTCATGCGTCCTGACCTTCACCGGCTCACCGCCCGGCCGCCACCCGCGGCCGTTGTTCCTGTAGTTGCCGACCAGCTCCTTCTTCTTCGTGTCGACGCTGATGACCGGCTGCCCGGTATCGATGTGCTGCCTGGCCCGCTCGTTGATATAGCGGAACTGGGCATCCCGGTCCGGGTGCTGCTTGCCCTCGATGGTCTTGGCGTTGGCCTGCAGGCTGAAGCCTTCCTGCCGGAGCAAGTCCCCGACAGTGTCCGCACCCACCGTGTGGCCCTGGCGGGTGAGCTCGGCAGCGAGCTTGCGGGTCGACTTCGTCGTCCACCGCAACGGCGACATCGGATCCCCGCGCTCGTCCGGCTCGACCAGGGCCAACAACGCCGGCCGCAGCCCGGGGTCCGTCTCCGCCAGGCACTTCCGGCCGCCACCGGGCCGACGCACCCGGCCCAGCGGCCCCTCACCCGCCTCCAGCTCATCGACACCCTTACGGACGGTGGCCTCGCTCTTCCCGGCCGCCCGGGCCACAGCCCGGATCCCGCCATGGCCCAGCAGCCGGGCTTCGGCCCCCATCAACGGAAGCAACACGTTAATCATCTGCAAGCCCTTTGGGATCATGAAGCGGCTGGCGAAGCGGCGTAGGTCGCTTCGCCGCACATGGTGCGCGGCACCGACCGCGTCACCCGCCGCCCGTGCGGCCGGGCAGGGGAGCCCGGTCCAGAGGCGGTTCTGCCGTAGGAGACGGACAAGAAACGTCGGCCTCGTACGGGTTCGGTGCGTCGCGGACCCATACGACAGGGGCCACGCAACAGGGGAGGGACACCGGCATGGGGAACGAGCAAAACAGCGATGACCAGGGACAAGCTCAGCAGGAGAGGCAGGCCCGCGAGCGCGCCGCCGCCGACAACATCGGCCGCACCGCAGGCGGCAACTTCGCCTTCCTCCGCGCCGAGTGGCCCGCCCTGCACGACGAGGCGACCCGCGCCGAGCGGCTGATCCACCACGACCCGCGTGCCGCCTGCTTCTACGCCCGCCGTGCCGTCGAGATCGCGGCCCGCTGGATGTACGACAAGGACACCAGCCTCAGCGAGCCCTACAAAAAAGATCTCGCGGCGATGCTCCACGAGCCGAGCTTCCGGCAGCTCGTCGGGCCGACGGTCAACGCCAAGATGGATCTCATCCGCCGGCACGGCAACAATGCAGTGCACAAGGCCGCCCCCGTCCCGAAGACCGTTGCCGAGGCCAGCGTCAAAGAGCTGTTCCACTCCCTCTACTGGTTTGCCCGCACCTACACCCGCCAGGCTTCGGCTCTGCCACCCGCCGGGCTGGAGTTCGACACGAGCGCCGTACCGCGTCCCCTCTCCCCCCAGGCCCGCGCACTGAAGCAGGCCGAGCTCAAGGCGAAGGAAGCCGAGGACGAGGCACGCTTTAAGGAGCAGGCCGAGCAGCTGGCCGCCGAGCGGGCGCAGAATGCGGACCTCGCCCGGCAGCTCGAAGAACTCAAGGCGCAGATCGCTGCCGCCAAGGCCGCCAACCAGTCAGTGCGGGACACGCACGACTACGACGAGCAGGCGACCCGGGACGCCTTCATCGACCTTCTCCTCAAGGAGGCGGGCTGGGACCTCCTCACCCGAGGTAAGGACACCGAGTACCCGATAGCGACGGGGATGCCCACGAAGACGGGCAAGGGGTTCGTCGACTACGTGCTCTGGGGCGATGACGGCAAACCCCTCGCTGTCGTCGAGGCCAAACGGACCCAGCGAGACGCCCGCGATGGTCAGCAGCAGGCGAAGCTGTACGCGGACGCGCTCGAGAAGCAGTTCAACCGTCGCCCGGTGATCTTCTACACCAACGGCTACGAGACCTACCTCTGGGACGACGGTCTCGGCTACCCGCCCCGCCAGGTGCAGGGCTTCTTCACCAAGGATGAGCTGTTCTGGCACATCCGCCAGCGCGCCGGACGCCTCTCCCTCACGGGCACGCCGGTAAACGAGAAGATCGCCGGCCGCCCCTACCAGCTCCGCGCGATCAAGCGGGTCGGCGAGACCTTCGAGCGGGACCGGGGCCGCCAGGCGCTGCTAGTCATGGCAACGGGTACCGGCAAGACCCGTACCACCGTGGCCCTCGTGGACCAGATGATGAAGGCCGGCTGGGCCCAGCGGGTGCTGTTCCTCGCCGACCGGCAGGCGCTGGTCACCCAGGCGATGAAGGCGTTCAAAGAGAACCTGCCGAACACCCCCGCGGTCAGCCTCCTCGACGACAAGGCCGCCTCGGCCCGCGTGTACCTGTCCACGTACCAGACAATGATGAAGCAGATCAACGTCACCGACGGTGCGGGCCGCCGGCGCTTCGGGCCCGGCCACTTCGACCTGATCGTCATCGACGAGGCGCACCGCTCCGTGTACGCGAAGTACGGTGAGCTTTTCCGCTACTTCGACTCGCTGTTGCTCGGCCTGACCGCCACGCCCAAAGACGAGATCGACCACAACACGTACAAGCTCTTCGCCATGGAGGATGGGGTACCGACCGACTCATACGACCTCCATGAAGCCGCCGCCGAGGGCTATCTCGTGCTCCCCAAGGCGGTGAAGGTGCCGTTGAAGTTCATGGAGCAGGGCATCCGGTACGACGACCTCTCGGAGGAGGAGAAGGCCGAGTGGGACGCCAAGGAGTGGACCGAGGACGGTGATATCCCGGACGCGGTGGGCCGGCACGAGATGAACAAGTTCCTCTTCAACGAGGACACCGTGGACAAGATGCTGGAGACGCTCATGACACGCGGCCACCGCGTCGAGGGCGGCGACCGGCTCGGCAAAACAATCATCTTCGCGAAGAACAACGACCACGCCCGGTACATCGAGGAGCGTTACAACGCGAACTACCCGCAGGGTGCCGGCCACACGGCACGCGTGATCACGTACAAGGAGACGTACGCCCAGTCGCTCATCGACGACTTCTCTAACCCGAAAAACCCGCCGAACGCCCCTGATATCGCCATCTCCGTCGACATGCTCGACACCGGCATCGACGTGCCCGAGGTGGTGAACCTGGTCTTCGCCAAGCCCGTCTTCTCCAAGACCAAGTTCTGGCAGATGATCGGCCGCGGCACCCGCCTGCGCCCGGCCCTCTACGGGCCCGACCCCGACAACCCTGATCACAACAAGCAGAATTTCTACGTCTTCGACTTCTGCGGCAACATCGACTTCTTCAACAGTCAGCTTGACCAGTCGGAGGGGCGTAGGGCCGTCACGCTCACTGAAAAGCTCCTCCAGCGCCAGCTCGACCTCGTGCGGGTCTTGGACAGGCGGCAGCAGCCTGATCCGGCACGGGATGCCGGCCCCGGCGCGATCGGCACCGAGGCGGAGATCCGCTGGTCGCTGGCCCACCGGCTGCACCACACCGTCACCGGCATGAACCTGGATAACTTCCTGGTCCGTCCACACCGCCGGGAGATCGAGGTCTTCAGCGACTTCGCCAGCTGGCACCGGGTGGACGACGACGCGGACACCGCGATCCGAGAGCACCTGCTCGGACTGCCCAGCGAGTTCCGCCCGGACGACGAGGAGACGGGCGAGGAGGCCAAGCGGTTCGACCTGATGGCGTACGGTCTCCAGCTCGCCGCGCTGGAAGGCGGCAAGGAGTTCGCCAAGCTGCGCGCGAAGATCCAGGACATCGCTTCCAACCTGCTCACCAAAACCAACATCCCAGCGGTCGGCGAGCAGGCAGAGCTGTTGGAAGCGGTGGCGGGCGATGAGTGGTGGGACGGCGTCACGCTCCCGCTGCTGGAGGACATGCGGCGCCGTATGCGCCGACTGGCGCGTCTCACCGACCCCAAGGTCAAGCGGAACGTCGTCTACACCGACTTCGCTGACACACTCGGCGACATTACCGAGGCCGAGATCCAAGGGATGCCCCAGGGCACGGACGAGCAGCGCTTCAAGCAGAAGGCTCGGGCCTACCTCCTGCGCCACGAGGACCAGCCGGTGGTGCGCAAACTGCGTCTCAATGAGCAGATCACCGAACTCGATCTCGCGGACCTGGAGGAGATCTTCCTGTCAGAGGCCATCGCTTCCCCGGAGGACCTCGACGAGGTGCGGTCCTCCGGCGGCCTCGGCCTGTTCGTGCGCGGGCTGTGCGGGTTGGATCGGCAGGCCGCACAGAAGGCGTTCGAAGTCTTCTGCACGGGTAGGCAGCTCAGCTCCCGCCAGATCGACTTCCTGACGTTGATCATCGATACGGTGGCAAAGCGTGGAATCCTGGGCTTGGGCGACCTCTACGAGGATTCGTTTGCCGATCTTGCCCCGGGTGGCCCCGACGACCTGTTCTCCGGTGAGGAACTCGAAGTCCTCAACGTCATCTTCAAGGAACTGGAGCGGACAGCCAGGCCCACCACCTTGGCGGCCTAATACTCCAGCAGGATTTTGGTGTCTGACCTGCGGATTTGGCTGGGCGGCTGGAGTGTAGCGGGCTGCGGTGCGGTCAGGGGCGGTCTTCGGGAGACCGTCCCTCCATCGTGTGGCGGTGTCGCTGGTAGTGGCAGTAGCGGGCGACTGCTTGGCGTCGTCTGCGCCAGTTCGACCATCTCAGTGCGTGTTGGCGCCCTCGGAGACCGTAGAGGTGCGGGGGCCGGGGGCGACAAGCTGCCAGGAGTCGCCGAACCTCCGCCACTGTGAGCTCGATGAGCCCGCCGGTCTCACCGGTTCCGCCCCTTTTTCCCGGGCCCGGTGAGCCGTGGCCGCCAGGAAGGCGTGGGCGAGCATGGCGAGGGTGATGTGTCGATACCAGCCCACGTAGCGACGGACTTCGTACTGGTCCAGGCCGCACTCGTTCTTCGCGGCCTCGAAGCATTCCTCGATCGCCCAGCGCGTCCCGGCGATCCGCACCAGTTCCCGAACGGTGGTCGCCAGCGGCGTGTAGGCGAGGTAATAGGCGATCTCGTCCGGCCTGCGGATGCTTCGGCGGGCCAGTGCCCACCGCATTCGGTGGGGGATCTCGCCCTGGCAGTCGAACTCGGCGACGGCCGGCAGCCGCACCGCCGCCCAGTGATAGACGCGCGGGCCCTTCGCGCCGTCACCGCACGAGACCCTCTCCCATGCCTCGTCCGGGGCCTGCGCGAAGAGGCTGTCGATGCGGGGGCAGCCCACGGTGAACTGGGACTTGGGCACGGCCAGCACGTAACCGACTCCCGACTGTTCCAGCAGCCGTCGGAAGCGACTCTCCTGTCCGTAGGCGGAGTCCGCGGTGACCCAGGCGATAGGCAGCGGCGAAGCCAGGGCCCGCAGTACCAGGTGCCGGGCCAGTTCCCCCTTGGTGGCGAACTCCCGGTCGTCGGGAACGCGGGCCGTCCGGCAGCGTTCGCGGTCCTCGGTCCAGGATTTGGGCAGGTAGAGCTCCCGGTCGATCAGGGCCCGGCCAAGGGTGGTGGCGTAGGCCGCGAAGACACCGATCTGGCAGTTCTCGGTGCGACCGGCGGTTCCGGAGTATTGACGTTGGACCCCGGCGGAGGTGGCGCCCTTCTTCACGAATCCGGTGTCGTCGATGATCAGAACTCCGTCGTCCTGACCGAGTTGGTCGGCTATGTATGCCTGCAGATCGTCGCGGATGTCGTCGGGGTTCCACTTCGCTCCGGCGAGCAGGTGCTGAAGGCCATCGGGGGTGGAATGGCCAGCCTGCTCTGCCAGTTGCCAACTGTTCTTGCGGGCCACTGGGGCAAGCAGCCCGCGCACGTAGTCGCGCATGCGCCGCCGCAACTCCACGCGGCCGAAGCGATGACCGATGGACACGAAGAGATCGTCCAGTTCCAGGTTCCACTGCTCGACAGCACACTCGGTGAACACCCTGAGAGGCTGCCCACGACCTCGCCACTACCAGCGACACCGCCACACGATGGAGGGACGGTCTCCCGAAGACCGCCCCTGACCGCACCGCAGCCCGCTACACTCCAGCCGCCCAGCCAAATCCGCAGGTCAGACACCAAAATCCTGCTGGAGTACTAAGTGGACGTTAAGTCCGTTTCTGGTAGCGGCCTCGTTCGGGTTGGGTGAGGAAGCCTTGGCGGGTGAGGCGTCCGAGGCGGCTGCGGGTGATGTTGACGGACGCCTCGTGGGTGGGCATGCCGAGGAGTTCGTGCAGCTCACGGGCTCGGAATGCCTGGCCGGGGTGCTGGTTGAAGGCGTTCACGATGGCCTGGTAGGCGGTGCTGGTTTCGGGCGGGTCGGGTTCGGTTCCTGCCGGTGCGGCCTCCGAGATGACCTTCCGGGCGGTGTCCAGGTCCGCGAGTCGGGCCTCGGTCCCGGCCAGGGCGGCGGTCAAGTGCTCGATCTGGCCGTGTAGTTCACCGGCCCGGGCAGTGGCCTCGTCGTGCTGGGCCTGGAGGACGGCGAGGAGTTCGGTGACGTTCATGCGGCCAGCTTCAGGGTGTCGCGCCAGGTGGGACTCGGTGTGGTGAGGCGGCGGGTCATGTTCGCGGTGGAGGCCCAGTGGACGCGTGAGGCGGAGGTGTCGGGCCGGTGGTCGTATTCACGGGCGAGGCGCCGGTGCAGCAGCAGCGTGCCGTTCGTCTGCTCCACGACCCACCGCTTGGGCTGCGGGACGAATCCTTTGCCCTGGTCGCCGGGGTTGCGGCGGACGACCTCGACGGTGATGTCCAGCAGGGCGCCGTGGATGACGGCTTCGTCCTTGAAGCCCTGGTCCACCAGGGCTTTCTCCAGACGCATCCCGCATTTCTCGGCGGCCTGGTCGAGCAGGGCGGCGCCGGCGGCGTTGTCGTGCGCGGAGGCGGCCAGCACGACCACCCCGATGACCGGCCCCAACACGTCCACGGCAAGTCCCCGCTTGCGCCCGGACACCTTCTTGTTGGCGTCCAGTCCCGTCGTGGTCCTGGGGACACCCGCCGCGGCGCGGATGGACTGGGTGTCGAGGGTCACGAGGGACGGGTCCTCTAATCGGCGGGCCTTCTCCCGTACTTGGCAGCGCAGGAGTTCCTGGATCCGCTGGTCCAGCCCGTCTTCACGCCACAGACCGAAGTAGTAGAACACTGCCGACCAGGACGGCAGGCCGTGGGGCAGGAGGCGCCACTGGCAGCCCGTCCGGTTCTGATAGAAGATCGCGTTCACGACTTCCCGCAGGTCGCAGGACCCGGGATCCCCGGTCGCCGACCGCGCCACCCGGTCCTGCTTCCAGGACGTGATCATCGGCTCGATCAACGCCCACTGCTCGTCCGATAAGTCGCTGAGGTACGGCTCTCTCGTCACACCCGCATCTCAACATGGACATGCCCACCAGGTGGCCCGCGCAGCGATCAGTACCACGATCGAGCGATCACGAACCAAGGAAGATCGGACTTAACGCCCACTAAAGGCTCGGCGTCGCGGTGATCGCCTACGCTGCGAGCCGGTGCCACTGTTCCGAGTTGACGTCAACCCTGACGGCAACGACGGCACACAGAGGGTGTTGATCACGACGATCGGCGATCAGCGGGGAGGAAAGCGGAGCCCCCGCCCAACGGCCTGCCCGATCCTACGCATCAGAAGGTCGATGGCTTGGTCAGTGATCACCGTTCCTCACCCAAGGCAGACTCCCGTTCGCTCCGTGACGACGTCGGAGGTTTCCCTCAGCGGGCCTGCGGAACCACACTGACCAGGTAAACCGATCCACAGCTCGGACCTATCCCTTAGTGTGTGCATCACGCCTGATCGTATAGACGATCAGCGGTCCGTTCGCGCCTCACCCATTTCTTCCGGCCAAACGTCCAGGGTATCGCCGTGTCTCCCGGGCTGGCGGGTGAGACCGAGGAATCCGGGCCGGTGTCCGTGGCGGGTGGCACGCTGATGACGGCGGTTCTCGAGGCGGAGGTGGCGTGATGAGCGGTGCCCACGAGCCCCATTACGGGCCCTGGACGATGGAGGCGGTCCTGGCTCTGGGGGAGGACCATGGCCAGCGCCGTGAACTGGTGGGAGAAGCGCTTTTGCTGTCACCGGCCCCGGGAACCAAGCACCAGCGGGCGTCGTCCCGGCTGGGGAACCTGCTGGACGCGGCCGCCGAGGCGGCGGAGGCGCCGGTCGAGGTGCTGGGGGCCGTCAATGTGGTGCTGCCCGACGGGTTGTTCATCCCGGACATCGCTGTCGTGGACGCCGCCGCTGCCGCCGAGGACCCGGTGACCTGCGACGCCGAGGCCGTGCTGCTCGTCGTGGAGATCGTCTCGCCGTCCTCGTCCGGCCGCCGTACCGACCGCCTGCTCAAGCCGCCGTACTACGCGGAGGCGGGCATCGAGCATCTGTGGCGGCTGGAGCTGGAGCCCGTGCCCGCGCTGATCATCTCCCGTTTGCGGGAGGGCCGTTACGAGGAGCGGACCGTGGCCGAGGCCGGGCGCACGACGCTGGTCGAGGAGCCGTTCCCCGTCAAGATCGACCCGGGGGCTCTGGTGCGCCAGGGCCGCTGATCGGCCGGTCCATGGGGGCCGGCGCCGGGCCGCCGGGCACACGCGCGCGACCGGAGACCGGCCCCGCCTGATCACGCGTGCTCGTCGGCCAGTTCGGCCACGCCCGTGATGCGGTGCAGGGGGAACGTGCGCACCTCGTCCGCCGTGTGGTCGTAGGCCGTGACGAAGCCGCCCTCCACCCGCACCGGGGCGATCACGCGCTGGCTCGCGGCGCCGTCGGCGTTGACGAAGCCGATCCAGACGGCCGAGCCGGTGAGGACCGCCGCCTGCATGGTGGCGAGGGTCTCGGCGGAGGTGGTGCGGGGGAGGCCGCCGTCGGCGGGTGCCGAAGGGGTGCGCGGGCGGCGTTCGGCCGTCGCGGCGAGGTCGCCCGCGCGGATGGCGCGGACGGCCGCGCCCAGCAGGGTCCCGTCGGGGACGGGCGGGCCCTCCGGGACCGGCGCGGGCGCGGTGCGCGGCGGTGTGCGGTGGACGTCGGCGCGGGCGACGACCACGTCGCCCGCCGTGGACTCCGCCGCCGGTGCGTAGCCCATCGCCCGCAGCCCGTCGAGCAGCGCGTCCGGTGCGACCTGGGCGGCGAGCACGGTCGGCGCGAGGCGGCGGAGCCGCAGCGGGGCCGACCGGCGGTCCGCGAGGAGCTCGGCCAGCACGGCCTCGTCGTCGCAGCGCAGGTACGAGGACGCGGCGCCCACCCGCAGCCGGCCGTGGCGCCGGGCCACGTCCTCGATCAGGTACAGCAACGGCTGGGGCAGGGGGGTGCGGGAGTGGGCCGTGAGGAAGGCGGTGAGGTCGGATGCCGTCTGCCCGGCGTCCAGCGCCCGCCGCACGGACTCCGGCGTGAAGCGGTACACCGTCGCGCCGCCCTTGGACTCGACGTCCGCCAGGATCCCCAGCCGCTGGGCGAGCGGCCGGTGCAGCGGCCCCGGCGCGACGGCCGTCAGGTCGGCCTGGACGAGGACGTGGTCCAGCGGCTCCGGGAGGAGCGGCGCCAGGACGGCCGCCGGACCGGCGTCCTCCAGCAGCGCGCGGCCGTGCGCGGAGAGCGCGCCGCGGCCGGTGACGCCGAGGAGTTCGGCCTCCGTGAGGGTCCAGCGGGCGAGCCGGGCGCGCAGGTCGTCGCCGCCGCGCGGCGGGCGCTCCCACGCGAGGCGGGCCAGCAGCGCGTCGGCGGGGACCGCGCTCCCGGCCGGCAGCCCGGCCAGCAGGGCGAGAACGCGGCGGCGGACCTCCGGCGCCGGGGCCCGGTCGAGCTCCGGCCCGAGTGCCGAAAGGGTGCGCCCCCGCGCGTCCTTCGTACCGGCCAGCCCCGCCGTCCGGGTCGCGGCGAGCCAGGCCGAGGCCAGGCGCGTCCAGCGCTCCTCGGCGGGCAGGTCGAGCCACTCGTCGTACGCGGGCGTGGGCGCGTAGCGCTCGTCCACGTCCCCGTCGGAGGCCAACAGCCCTGCCGCGTGGGCGAGTTCGGCCCAGAACGCGGCCGTCGGCTCCGGTACGTCCAGCACCGTCGCCGCCCGCTTGAGGTCCCGCACGCTCAGCCCGCCCGCGCGCAGCACCAGCGGACCGGCCGTCTCCCAGTCCGCCAGCAGTTCCTCGACGGTGGCCAGCGCGGTGAACGCCTGCCCGGCGGCGGTCGCGTCCACCAGCCGCGCCGCGTGCCCGGTGACGGGCCCGAGCTCCGGCGGCAGCGGCTCGGGCGCGCGGTGCGCCCGCCCGGCGCGCAGGTGCAGCGCCGCCTCGCGCGGCAGGACGACGGAGCCCGGCCCGGTCGGCAGCAGCAGCCCCCGGTCGAGCAGCCAGCGCAGGTGCGGGGCGGGGCTGGCGGTCACGGTGCCGTACGGCGGCCCCCAGGCCAGCCGTTCGAGGACGGCCGCCGCCTCCTCCGGGGCGCCGGCCAGCAGCGCCCCCATCCGCGTACGGTCCTCGAACAGCCCGGTCAGGGCGGTGACAGCGGTCACCGGATCGTGTGTCGCGGGCAGCCCGGCCGCGGCGAGGAGCTCCTGGAGCCGGCCGGGCGACGTCCCGGCGGTCGCCTCCGCCACGGTCGGCCCGAGGCCGGTCGCCGAGGGCCGGGCCGGGGCCGGGGCGAGCAGCTCACGGGCGGTGCGGACGAGGCGGAGACGGTCGTCGGCGCCCCAGACGAGGGCCTGGGTGCGCAGCGTCGCGAGGGCGCGCGGGAGCTCGCGGGCGATCCGCGGGTCGTCCGGATCGTCGCCCGTCATCAGCCCCGCCAGCGTCCCGTACGGACACGGGTCCGGCGCCACCGCCAGCGCCTCGGCGGCCTGCAGCGCGAACCGGTCCAGCCGGTCCAGGGCCCGGACGACGGAGGCGCGCGTCGCGGCGCGGGTGGCGAGCTGGGTGAGGTCGCCGGGGACCGGGTTCAGCAGGTCGGGACGGGCCCGCAGGAGGCCGGAGAGGGCGTCGTCGGGGCGGGCGCGCAGCTCCTCGGCGAGAGTGCGCGGGGCCGCGCCGCCGGTGGCCCTGCCGGTCTCCTGCGACTCCCGCTGTGTCTCCCGCTGCGTCTCCCGCTCCCGCGAAGTGGTCATTCTGTTAACGGTACCGGGTGAGTGGTGCCCCGGCCGTGGCTCCGCCCGCCCGGCGGTTGCGCTCCGCCGTCCCGTCCGTTCTCACGGACGCCCCGGGGAGGGAGCCGGTACCGTCGGTCCGGACGGCGTCACCACGCCGGAACGTCGGAGGGCCGAGGGAACCGGGGAGCCTGGGGGACGCGGTGGGGATCGAGAGCGATCAGCTCGTCTACGACTACCTGAGCAGGGTGGGCGACATAGCGCAGCGCGAGTCCCTCACGTCCGGGGACCGGATGCGCCTGGTCTCCCGGCTGCGCACGGAGATCGAGCGGCGCCGGGCCACCGAGGGCGCCGAGACCCCGGCCGCGGTGCGCCGCATCCTCGACGGACTGGGCCCGCCGGAGCGGGCGGTGGCCGACGCGGGGACCTCGCCGGGGACGGGCCGCGTGCCCGAGCAGCGGCGCGGGCCGGAGACGGGCGGCGCCGTGCACTTCCCGGACGCGGGGGCGCCGCCGCACCTCGCCACGGAGGAGGAGCTGGGCCGCTCCCGCCCGGCGGCCGACGACTGGTGGAGCGTCGGGGGCGGCCCCGTCCTCCCCGCCGGCGAGCCGATCCACGGCTTCACGGGCGGGATCGAGATCCCGGACATGCTCAGGCCGCCGCAGCCGTCGGAGGAGGACGAGCGGCCCCCCACGGCCACGGCCTCCGCCGCCGAAGAGGCGCCCGCGGAGCAGTCCCCCCGACGGCGCTTCCCGCTCGCCCGCCGGGGGGCGGCGGCCCGGGTCCCCGCCGGGACGGTGCCGATGAGCCCGCTCCTCGTCCTCGTCGCGATCCTGCTGGTCATCGGCGCGATCATCGGCAACTGGCTGGTGCTGGTCGTCGGCTGGGCCCTCGCCTACATCACGCGCCGGCTCTCGCAGAACGAGTCGAAATGGGCGGTCATGGGCGTCCCCGGGCTGGCCGCCGCGGGCGGCGTCGCCTGGCTCTGGGGCCGGCTCGACCACCGCTGGGGCGACCCGATCCCGCAGGGCGGACTGGGCGCGGCGCTGGCGGACACGCTGCCGGTGGTCGTCCGGGTGGCGGCGCTGGCCTCGGCGGCGTACGTCCTGTGGCGGGCGCGCCGGCCTGGCTAGGCCGCCTTCCTGCACAGGCACCAGGTGCGCGGCCCGCCGTCCGGCAGTGCCACCTCGGCGGTGACGGCGAAGCCGAGCCGCTCGTAGAACCGCACGTTCCGCTCGGTGGACGTCTCCAGGAACGCCGGGTAGCCGGCCCGCGCCGCCGCCTCCAGCCCCGGCTCCAGCACGGCCCGTCCGAGCCCCTGACCCTGCCGCCCCGGATCCACCCCGACCGTCGCCAGGAACCACACCGGCTCCGTCGGCCGGTACGGCTCCAGCGCCCGCTCGGCGGCCTCGAACGCGGCGGCGCGGTCCCCCGCGATCTCCCCCACGAGCGGCCCGAGTTCGCCGACGGCCGCGCCCGGGTCGCCGTCGGGCGTCGTCCACGCGGCCACCGCGCCCCGCCCCTCGTCGGCGACCCAGACCCGGCCGAACGGCATCGCGACCCGGGCGAGGTACAACTCCTGGAAGCGCGCCAGCCGTTCCTCGTGGCCGTCGGCGGCGACGATGTGCCGGGTGAACGGATACCCGGCGAAGGCCCGGGTCAGCGTACGGACGGCGGCGGGGAGGTCGGCGGGGGCGGCGGGGCGTATCGGAGACGTCGGCATGCGAGGTCAACGATCAAGCGGGGGCGGCAGGTTCCCCCTGCCGAGGGGTGGTTGGGGTGGCCCGGCGGGGACGTCCGGCCCCGGGTGCGGCCGTCACGGCCAGGACCGTGAGAGCGGCGACGCACCCGCCCGCCGTCATGACCGCGGCCGGGGACGTCCGGTCCAGGACCGCGCCGCCCGCGAGCGCGCCGGCCGAGAACGTCGCCTGGAAGGACGACGTGAACAGGACCGACGCTGCTTCCGGGGCGTGCGGCAGCGCCCTGGTGAACCAGGTCTGCGAGGCCACCGGTACGGCTCCGTAGGCGACGCCCCAGACGATCAGCAGGGCCAGGGCGCCCGCCGTCGAGCGGCCCAGCGCGGGGAGCAGCAGGGACGCCGCCGCGATCAGGCCGGCGGCGAGGCCGAGGACGAGTCGTGGGCGGCGGTGAACCCGGGCTCCGGCCAGGAAGTTGCCGAGGATGCCGGCCGCGCCGTAGAGAAGCAGGCATACGGTGATCACGGCGTCGTCGGCGTGCGTCACCTGCTCCAGGAACGGGGTCACATAGGTATAGGTGCCGAAGTGGGCGAGCACCACGAGGAAGGTGAGCAGCAGCGCCAGGTGGACCGGGCGGCGGCCCAACGCGCCTTTGAGCACCGTCGGTCGGGTGGCCTGGACGGGCGGCAGCGGCGGTACGGTCAGCAGCAGCATGACCAGGACGGCCGCCGTCAGGGCTCCCATGGCGGCGAACGCCGTACGCCAGCCCGCGAGGTCCCCGACGAAGGTCCCGGCGGGGACGCCGAGGACGGAGCCCAGCGGAACGGCCGAGAAGATCACGGCGGTTGCCCGGCCGGCCGAGGACGGGCCGACGAGCCGTTCCGCCAGCCCGGACCCGACCGACCAGAAGCCGCCGATCGTGATGCCGACCAGGGCCCGGGAGACCAGGATCAGCCGGAAGTCCGTCGCCGCCGCGGCGAGGAGGCAGGCCACGGTCAGGGTGAGCAGCAGGGCGGCCAGCACCGGCCGGCGGTCGGTCCGGGCGGTGGCCGCGGTGACGAGCGGTGCGGATGCGGCGGCGAGGAAGCCGGGCAGGGTCATCATCAGCCCGGCCGTACCGTCGGACACGGTGAAGTCGGCCCCGATCGACGTCAGCAGGCCGATCGGCAGGATCTCGGTCGTGACGACGGCGAAGAGGCCGAGTGTCAGCGAGACCACGGCCGGCCAGCCGGGGGTGGCGGTGGTGGGCATGGGGTTCCGTCCTGCCGAGGGGGTGGGGTGAGGGCCACCAGTCCAGCAGGGTGGCGTCGAGGGGTCCGGCAGGTTTGCGACGGCGACCCCGCCCGACGGCGTCGGGGCGGCCTGCGGGCGCCGGGCGGCCGGGAGGGCCCCGTAGAGCCGTCCTCGAGTGCCCATTAGGCTCCCCCCGTCCGAACACATGGACTCACAGGGGGTATCCACATGCTGCGCACCGCCGTCACGGCGACAGCCGCCGTCGCGATCCTCGCCGTGTCGGCGCCGCTCGGGCAGGCGGCGCCGGCCGGGCCCGTCGACGCCGCCGACCGGACCTCCACGGTGCGGGAGTTCACCGTCGCGAGCGGGACCCGGTGGGCCGTCTGCACGGCCAGGGCCGAGGCCCCGCGCTGGTCGCGGAGCGCGGGGAGCGTCGTCTACACGACGCGCGTGACGTGCCGGGGGAACATCAATCGCGTGCGGGTGCGCGTCGTCGGGCGGCTCGTCCGCTCCGGCTCCGGCACCGTCGCGACCTCCGACGAGTTCAAGGTGATCACCACCAATGGCGGGACGGCGACGTACGACACCCCGAGGGGCGGCGCGAAGGTGCGCCGGCCGGGCACGTTCCGGGGGGCCTCGACCGTACAGATCACCGCGCCGGTGCGCGGGACCAGGGGGACGACGAGCAGCAAGGCGCAGTACGTCCGGGTGCCGTGATCCGGGTGCCGTGAACGGAACGGAGCCCCGCCGGGCCGGTTTTCGGGCTACAGAATGCCGACCCCTCCGCTTACGATCGCGTACGCACCGTCGTCGCCGAATCGTTTTCCTGGCCGGGAGGGGCGTCGCGCCGTGTCGTTGACGGAATCGGGCAAGGGGCAGGGCGCGAGCGGGACCGTGCCGACCTTCGGCGTCGAGGAGGAGTTCTTCCTCGCCGACAGCGAGACGCGGGCCACGGTCGCGCGGGCGCCGGACGTCATCAAGTACGCCCAGGAGCGGCTCGGTGACCGGGTCGGGCCGGAGCTCTTCACCACCACGGTGGAGACGCGCACGTGTCCCGTCGGCACGCTCGACGAGATGCGGCGGGAACTGCGGCGACTGCGCCGGGGGGTGGGGGAGGCGGCGGACGAGGCCGGCTGCCGCGTCGTCGCGTCGGGCACGCCGGTCGTCCCCTTCCGCGGGCACCGCGAGATCGTCGAGGAGCCGCGCTACCGCGAACTGGCCGACCGCTACGGTCCGTTCATCTCCGACGACCGCCTCACCGGCGCCTGCGCGTGCCACGTGCACGTCGCGGTGCCCGGCCGCGAGGAGGCCGTCCGGCTCTGCGACCACCTGCGGCCCTGGCTGCCGGTGCTCCAGGCGGTCGCCGCCAACTCGCCCTTCCAGGAAGGCCGGGACAGCGGCTTCGCGAGCTGGCGGGCGCTCCACTTCGGCCGGTGGCCGCACGTCGGCCCGACGCCGCTGTTCCGGGACGCGGCGGCGTACGACGCGCTCGTGGGCACCCTCATCGACTCCGGCATGCTGCAGGACCGCAAGCACGTCTACTGGTACGCCCGCCCCTCCGAGAAACTGGCCGACCCTGGAGATCAGGGTCCCCGACGTCAACGCCGACCCGGACGTCGTCCTGCTCGTCGCGTCCCTGACCCGCGCGCTGGTCGGCGTCCTCCTGTCCGACGTCCGCCGGGACGTCCCGCCGCCCGACACCGCCGACCCCGTCCTGCGCGCCGCGCACTGGCGGGCGGCCCGCGACGGCCTGAGGGGCTCGGGCCTCGACCCGCTCACCGGCCGCCTCCACCCCCGCCCCCGAGCTGGTCGACCGGCTCATCGCACGCGCGACCCCGGCCCTGGAGGAGGCGGGGGAACTGCCCTTCGTCCGGAGCGCGTGGCACCACCTTCGCGCGAGCGGCGGGGGAGCGGAGCTGCAACGGGCGGCGTACGCGCGCCGGGGCGACCTGCGGGACGTCGTCGATCTGCTGACCGTCCGGACGTGACGCCGTGCGCTTCTCCGTCAACATCCCCAACTTCGGGGACTTCGCCGACGCGCGAACCGTCGCCTCGCTCGCCCGCACCGCCGAATGGGCGGGCTGGGACGGGCTGTTCGTCCGGGACCACGTCGTCCACGACAAGCGCCCCCGCCCCTTCGGCGATCCCTGGATCCTGCTCGCCGCCGCCGCGCCGGCGACCTCGCGGATCCGGCTGGGCACCCTCGTCACGCCCGTGCCCCGGCGGCGGCCGGAGCAGCTCGCGCGGCAGGTGGCCACGCCGGGCGGCACTACCGTGCCGATGACGTGACCCTGTTGCCGACGCCGGTGCAGCGGCCCCGCCCGCCCGTCTGGATCGCCGGCTACTGGCCCCACCGCCGGCCGATGCGGCGCGCCGCCCGCTGGGACGGGGCGGTTCCGCTGTTCGCCTCGGCGAAGCACGGGTACGCCCCGGACGCGGGCGAGGTCCGCGACGTCGTCGCCCACATCCGCGGGCATCGGGCGGCCGCGTCCGACCGGCCCTTCGACGTCGTCGTCGGCGGCGTCAGCCCCGCCGGGCCGGGCGCCGCGCGGGACCTGCTCGGACCGCTGGCGGACGCGGGTGCCACCTGGTGGGACGAGCGGCGGCCCATCGACCGCGACGGGCTGGACCGCTTCGCCGCCGTGCTGCGGCGCGTGGAGGCCGGGCCGCCGCGGCTCGGCTGGAGGAGGGGCTGCTACGGGGACGTCGCGTAACGCGTCCCGACGTTCCCGGCGTGCCATTCGTGGTTCCCGGCCAGCCAGTTGGACAGCCCGGCCATGAAGCGGGCCATGAGCGGGCCGCCCGTGGCGGAGAGCTCGGCGGCCTGCTGCTCGAAGCTGTGCACCAGGTCGTTGTGGACCTCGATCGCCTTCTGGAAGGCGTCGTCGATGGAGCACTCCTCCTCGGCGGCGATCGCCGTCGGCAGGCTGTAGTGGAAGCGCCCGCTCGCCTGCTCCTTGCGCAGCGAGTAGAGGTCGTTGCAGATGGTCGAGGCGTTCGAGGACAGGGCGACGGCGCGCTGGACGGCGGGCTCCGCGAAGAGGGCGGCCGGCAGCTCGTAACCGCCGACGGCGTCGGTGATGGTGAGGCAGGGGCGGAAGTTGTTGAACTGCCGCTGCACGAGGTACTCCCACACCGCCGGGGTGCGGTTCTGGTCGATGCAGTCGCCCTCCGCGTTGTAGCCGAGGTAGAGGTTGGCGATGTCGTGCCGGAAGCGGTGCGACTGCGCCGGGGTCGCCAGGGCGTCGAAGTACTCCATGGCCGAGCGCATCGAGCGCAGGGCCGGGTGGGAAGCGAGCCCGGCACGCCAATCCGCCTCGTAGCGCTGCGTGTTGTGGGCGGGGTCGATCGCGGACTGGGCCACGGCCAGTGCCGCGCCGCGCCGGTTGGCGGTGCCGCCGTACTGCACCTCGCAGAAGTAGTCGTCCACGGCGTTCTCGCCGGCCAGGAGGCGGGCGGCCGCCATGAGGTGGTCGATGTCCGGCGCGTCCGGGTGGCACAGGACCACCGACCGGCCCGCGTCGAAGGCGACGAGGTCGTCCCGCAGATCGGTGTCCGGGTAGAGGTCCACCTCCTTCTCGGCCCACTCGACGAGCCGGGCGTTGACCTCGTCCGCCAGCGCGCGGTCGTCCCGTACGGCAGGGGGGCAGTAGAGGCCCTCGATGCGCTGCGACGACGATTGCGGTGCCGGTTCCGCGGCGGGGGCCGCCTCCGGTGGTTGCGGGGCCGGTGGTTCGGGGACCGGTCCGAGGCGCAGGGAGCTCGTCCCCAGCCCGGTGGGGCCGGAGGGCAGCCGGGGAGGAGCGAGGAGGGGCGTGAGCGGGTCTGTCGTGCCGGGGGTTGGTGCCTTCATGAGACTCCGTCCGCGGTGCTTGGCCTGGATCTGCTCTCGATCTGCTCTCACCGAAGGGGTAGCACGGCCCCGTGAGGCGTCACAAGGTCGCGTTCGTCCCTTGTGGCCTGGTGGGAACCGGTGTTCGGGGGTGCGTCCGGCCGGAGGTTCAGGCGCCGCGCCCCGGCGCCGGCACCGTGCTCCGCCGCGCCGTACCGGCCCCGGCCGGCGCCCCGGGCACGACCAGCGGGCCGCCCGTCACCGGATCCGGGACCACGACCGCCTCCAGGCCGAACACCTCGCGCACCAGCTCCGCCGTCACCACGTCCTCCGGGCGGCCCCGCGCGACCACGCGGCCGGCCTTCATCGCGACGAGGTGATGGGCGTACCGGGCCGCCTGGTTGAGGTCGTGGAGGACGGCCACCACCGTGCGGCCGCGTTCGGCGTTGAGGCGGCCCACCAGGTCGAGGACCTCGACCTGGTGGGCGATGTCCAGGTACGTGGTGGGCTCGTCGAGGAGGAGCAGGTCCGTGTCCTGGGCGAGGGCCATGGCGATCCAGACGCGCTGCCGCTGGCCGCCGGAGAGTTCGTCCACCGGGCGGTCGGCCAGCGCCGTCACGTCCGTACGGGCCATCGCGTCCGCCACCGCCCGCTCGTCGGCCTCGGACCACTGCTGCCACCAGCGCTGGTGCGGCTGGCGGCCGCGGGCGACCAGGTCGGCGACGGTGATCGCCTCGGGGGCGACGGGGGTCTGCGGCAGCAGGCCCAGCCGGGTGGCCAGTTGCCGGGTGGGGATGCGGCTCAGCTCCTCGCCGTCGAGGAGGACGGAGCCGTTCGCCGGGCGCAGCAGCCGGCCCAGCGCGCGGAGCAGGGTGGACTTCCCGCACGCGTTGGGGCCGACGACGACGGTCACCTCGCCGTCGGGGATGTCGAGGTCGAGGCCCTCGACGACGGTGCGGTTCTCGTAGGCGAGGGTCAGGTCCTGTGCGCGCAGCCTGCTGTCGGTCATGCGGTGCCGCCTCCCGGACGGCCGTGGGCGCCGCGGCCCTTGACGATGAGCCGGATCAGATACGGCGCGCCGACGGCGGCCGTGAGGACGCCCACCGGGAGTTCGGTGGGCGCGAAGAGCCTGCGGGCCAGCAGGTCCGCGAGGACGACGATCAGCGCGCCGGTCAGGGCCGAACAGACCAGCGGGGTCTGCGCGGTGCGCGCGGTGCGGCGGGCGATCTGCGGGGCGAGCAGGGCGACGAAGTCCACCGGGCCGGCCGCGCCGGTGGCGACGGAGGCGAGGACGACGCCGAGCAGGACGAGCCCGCCGCGCACCCGGTTTCAGCCGGATGCCCAGGGCGGTCGCGGTGTCGTCGTCCAGGGCGACCGTGCGCTGGGCCCGCGCGGCCCAGCACAGGGGGACGGCGAGCAGCGCCAGCGCCCAGGCGACGGGCGCGGCCCGGTCCCAGCCGGCGTCGTTGAGGGAACCGGTCAGCCACACCTTGGCCTGCTGGGCGACCAGGTAGTCGCCGCTGGTGAGGAAGAGCTGGATGATCGCGCGCAGGGCGACGGCGAAGCCGATGCCGATGAGGACGAAGCGGCCCGCGTGCAGCCCGCCGCGCCAGGCGAAGACGTACACCAGGGCGGCGGCGAGCAGGCCGCCCGCCATCGAGACGTACGGCAGCGCGGTGTACGAGGTGACGCCGAAGGTCATCGCGCCGACGGTCAGCGCGCCCGCGCCCTGCGAGACGCCGATGATGTCGGGGCTGGCGAGCGGGTTGCGGGCGACGGTCTGGATCAGCCCGCCGGCGATACCGAAGGCGGCGCCGACCAGGATGCCGACCGTCATGCGCGGCAGCCGGAACGTGCCGACGGTCAGTTCCTGCGCCGACGGCCGCCCCAGCAGCACGTCCAGCACCTCGCCGGGCGCGACGAACTCCTCGCCCACGCACAGGTAGGCCAGACAGACGGCGGCCAGGGCCAGGGCCAGGCACAGGGCGGTGACGGTGGCCCGGCGGTGGAGGAGGAAGGAGCCGCGGGCGGTACGGAGCAGGGCGTAGCCCGTGGGCAGGGTGGGGGTGCCGGGGGTGCTGGGGGCGCTCATGCGGCCACCGTCCGGCGGCGGGCGAGGGTGACGAGGAACGGGAGGCCGATGAGGGCGGTGGTGACACCGGCCGGGACCTCGCTGTCGGCGTAGACCACTCTTCCGACGACGTCGGACAGCAGCAGGACGACCGGGCCGAGCAGCGCCGCCATCGGCAGCAGCCGGCGGTGGTCGCCGCCGACCAGGGCGCGGGCGATGTGCGGCACGGCCAGGCCGACGAAGGCGATGGGCCCGGCGGCGGCCACGCCGACGCCGGTCAGCACGGTGGCGCCGGTGCCGGCCGCGATCCGGACGGCCGCGACGTTGCGGCCCAGGCCGCGGGCCGCGTCCTCGCCGAGCGCGAGCGCGTCCAGCCCGCGGGCCGAGCCGAGGACGAGGAGCGTGCCGACTAGCAGGAACGGCCACATCTGCCAGGCGATGTCCGCGTCCCGCCCGGCGAGCGAACCGATCTGCCAGAACCGGAACTCGTCCAGGGCCGACGCCCGGGTGGTGAGGATGCCCGAGATCACCGAGACCAGCAGGGCGTTGATCGCGGCGCCGGAGAGCGCGAGCTTGATGGGCGAGGCGCCGCCGCGCCCGCGGGCGGCGATCGCGTGGACCGCGACGGAGGCGAGGGCGGCCCCCGCGAAGGCGAACCACACCTGCCCGGTGAGCGTGTGCACCCCCGCCGCGGCGATGGCCAGGACCACGCCCAGCGACGCGCCCTGGCTGATGCCGAGGATGCCGGGGTCGGCGATGGGGTTGCGGGTGACGCCCTGCAGGACCACTCCCGCCATGGCGAGGGCGGCGCCGGTCATCAGGCCGATCAGGGTGCGGGGCAGACGCAGCGAGCGGACGATGCCGGCGGTGGCGTCGTCGCCGCCGTGCAGCAGGGCGTCCAGGACGCGGTCCGGGGCGATGGCGCGGTTGCCGACCGCGAGGCTCAGCAGCACGGCTGCCAGCAGCGCGACGACGGCCGCGGCGGTCCAGCCGAGGCGGCGGGCGGGGCGGACGGTGGCTGACAGGGCTTCCACTTCGCTGACCGGTGCTCTCTCGACGGATCGGATCGGATCGACGGATCGGATCGGCGGACCGGCCGGTCGGGGCGGCGGTCCGGACGAAACTCGGCCACTCTGACCGAAAGGCCCGAGTTAGGCGAGGCTAAGTCTACGGGTGGGGGTGGGTGGCGGTACCGGGGCGGGGGCAATCAACCCGGCGCCGGGCAGAGGCACCCGCCCGCCGGGCCCGGCCAACGGGCGTGCGGGCCCGGGCCGAGAATGGACCGCATGACCACACCGCTCCGCACCGCAGCCCCCTTCACCGTCGGGTTCGACCTGGACATGACCCTGATCGACTCCCGGCCGGGGATCCGCGCGGCGTACGAGGCCCTCGCCGCCGAGACCGGCGTGGCCATCGACGCCGACCTCGCCGTCAGCCGGCTCGGCCCGCCGCTCGTCCACGAACTGCGGGAGTGGTTCCCGGAGGAGGACGTGGCGCGGATGGCGACCCGTTACCGCGAGCTGTATCCGGTGCTCGCCATCGCGCCCACCGTCCCGATGCCGGGCGCCCGCGAGGCGCTGGCCGCGGTGCGCGCGCTCGGCGGCCGGTCGGTCGTCGTCACCGCCAAGCACGGCGGCAACGCCCGGCTGCACCTGGAGCACCTGGGCCTGGAGCCCGACGCGCTGATCGGCGACCTGTGGGCCGAGCAGAAGGCGGTGGCCCTGCGCGCCGAGGGTGCCGGGGTCTACGTCGGCGACCACACCGGGGACGTGCGCGGAGCGCGCACCGCGGGCGCGCTCTCCGTGGCCGTGCCGACCGGCCCGTGCCCGGCGGAGGAGCTGCGGGCCGCCGGCGCGGACGTGGTGCTGGACGGGCTGGCCGCCTTCCCCGCCTGGCTGGAGGAGCACCGGGCGGGCCTCGCCGCCTAGGCCGGGCCTAGGGCGTGTCCGATGGGTCGGCACGGGTCCTGCGACTCCCCCAGCTACCGCTGGGAGGTACCCCCAGGCACGGCGCCTCGCCGCGTTGTCGCATCACCCGAGTACGCCCAGTACGCGGGTGATGCTCCGCCTTGCGATGCTCCCCCAGCTACCGCTGGGAGGTGCCCCCAGCACCAGACGCCGCAGGACCCGTGCCGACCCATCGGACACGCCCTAGCCGGCCGCGGCCTCCCGGGCCGCGCGGCGCTGCGCCGCGACGGCCCGCAGCACTCCGGCGGCGGCGACGACGAAGCCCACGCCCATCAGCATGGAGACGAAGTAGGCAGCCGTCGGCAGTGGGTCCGCGCCGAGGAACAGAGGGGCGACCGTGGCCATTGTGGCCACGGCGCCCACCAGGAAGACGATTGCGCCTGTGCGCACCAGCAGATCCCCGGGCCGGGACGTTTCGTTGCTCACCCGAGCAGGGTAGTGGGCAGGGAGCCGGGTTCGCCCCCGGGTCCGTACACAGGGCTGTGACCAGGAACGGCGCACGCGCACACCGCTTCGGACGCGGGGCATGGGCATGTCGGACCCCTGCCGGACGCGCAGAGGTACGACCCGAGGACGTCTTGTCACCGGGCCCGGGACCATTAGCCTTGGGGGTAGCGGGTCTTGCGACCCGCTGTAGTGCTATCCAGAGCTGTTTTTACTTGCTGACAGTTTTTTCGACAGTTTCCGATTTCCGACGAGTACGAGGACGAGGACAGACGTGCCTACCGGCAAGGTCAAGTGGTTCAACAGCGAGAAGGGCTTCGGCTTTCTCTCCCGCGACGACGGCGGCGACGTCTTCGTGCACTCCTCGGTGCTCCCGGACGGGGTGGACGCTCTCAAGCCCGGCCAGCGCGTGGAGTTCGGCGTGGTGGCCGGCCAGCGCGGTGACCAGGCGCTCAGCGTGACCGTCCTGGATCCGACGCCCTCGGTCGCCGCCGCCCAGCGCCGCAAGCCCGACGAACTGGCCTCCATCGTCCAGGACCTGACGACGCTGCTGGAGAACGTCACCCAGCAGCTGGAGCGCGGCCGCTACCCCGACAAGGCCCACGGCGGAAAGATCGCCAACATGCTGCGCGCCGTCGCCGACCAGCTGGACGTGTGATCACTCGGGGAAACCGAGCTCAAGGGAAAGCTCAGGGAAAGCTGAGCGCCTCCGGGCCGAGGGGCGGTACGAGCCCCTCGGCCGCGGCCCGCGTGAGCAGCCCGCGCACCGCCGC
Organism: Streptomyces thioluteus; assembly: GCF_039535865.1. Classification (NCBI taxonomy): domain Bacteria; kingdom Bacillati; phylum Actinomycetota; class Actinomycetes; order Kitasatosporales; family Streptomycetaceae; genus Streptomyces; species Streptomyces thioluteus. The sequence goes on along the minus strand of NZ_BAAAXZ010000021.1, from coordinate 19,335 downwards.
GTAGCCGTCCTCGCCGAGGTCGGCGGTGAACTCGTTGACGTAGAGCCCGATGTGCTGGTCGACCACCGCCGGGTCCATCTCCTGCGCGTGCGCGAGGACGTACGGCCGCGACTCCTCCGGGTCGTCCCACCCCATGCGGACCGAGGTGCGGGCCGCGTCCGCGAGCCGGCGGAGCATGTCCTCGCCCAGGGACCGCTTGGCGATGATCGCGCCCAGCGGTATCGGCAGGCCGGTGGTGTTCTCCCAGTGCTCGCCCATGTCCGCGAGGCAGGTCAGCCCGAGGTTCCGGTACGTGAACCGGGCCTCGTGGATGACCAGGCCCGCGTCCACCTTGCCGTCCCGCACGGCCGGCATGATCTCGTGGAACGGCAGGACGACGACCTCGCCGACGCCGCCCGGCACCTCCGCCGCAGCCCACAGCCGGAACAGCAGATAGGCCGTCGAGCGCTCGCTGGGCACCGCGACCGTCTTCCCGGACAGGGCTTCCGGGCCGCCCAGCTCCTCCCTCGTCAGCACCAGCGGACCGCAGCCGCGGCCCAGGGCACCGCCGCAGGGCAGCAGCGCGTACTCGTCCAGCACCCACGGCAGCACCGCGTACGACACCTTGAGCACGTCGTACTCGCCGCGCTCGGCCATGCCGTTGGTGACGTCGATGTCCGCGAACGTCACGTCCAGGGCGGGCGCGCCGGGGACGCGGCCGTGGGCCCAGGCGTCGAAGACGAAGGTGTCGTTGGGGCAGGGGGAGTAGGCGATACGGACGGTGTCGTTCACGGCGGTCCTTCCGGAAGTCCTGGGGAGGCGAGGGCCGCGGGGAGCGCGTGGAAGGCGGCCGTCAGCGCGGCCAGCGCGTCCCCGATGCGCCAGGCGGCCCGGTCGCGCGGCCCGACGGGGTTGGAGACGGTGCGCAGCTCCAGCACCCGCGTGCCGTGCGCGGCGGCGGCCTCGGCCACGCCGAAGCCCTCCATCGCCTCGGCCAGCGCGCGGGGGTGGCGCCGCGTCAGCTCCGCGGCGCGCGCGGCGGAGCCGGTCACCGTGGAGACGGTCAGCACGTCCCCGGACAGCGCGCCGGTGGCCGCGGCGACGGCCCGGACGAGGCCGGCGTCCGGCCGGTGCGCGTCGCGGCCGAAGCCCAGTTCCGTGACGGTCAGGAAGCCCTCGGGCGCCTCGGCCCCCAGGTCGGCGGCGACGATGCGCTCGGCGACCACCAGGGCGCCCAGCGGCGCCCCGGGCGCGACGCCCCCGCCGATGCCCGCCGAGACGGCCAGGCCGTACGGGTCGCCCGCGAGCGCGGCCGCCGTCAGGGCCGTGGCCGTGCCGGCCGCGGCCGCCGCCGGGCCCACGCCGGCGGCCAGCACGTCGTACCCGGCCGTGCGGTGCAGCACCGCGCCGCCCGGCAGCGCGACCTCCTCCGGCGCGCGGGGGAACGCGGCCGTCACCGCATCGCGCTCGGCGGCGACGGCGGTGACGACGAGGACCCGCACCGTCAGGAGCTTGTCTTGAGCGTGAAGTTCCAGATGCCGAGCGCCTTGCGGTCGCCCACCTCGACGATGCTGACCTTGACCTCGTCGCCCTTGGCGTTCTGCATGAGGTAGCCGGCCTGGACCGTCTTGTACGTCTTGGTGTTCTGGCCCAGCATCGGCTGGCCGTCGACGAACACGGTCCAGCTGTTGTCGGCGATCTTCGGGTCGACGCCGATGTGCAGCTTGTCGTCGGCGGTCGCCTTGATGGTCTTGCCGCTCTTCTTGAGGCAGTCGCCCAGCTCGTCCTGGTCGATGGCGTCACCGCCGTTGTAGCAGGCGGCCTCGGACTGGACCGTCGTCGAGCCGACGGTCAGCGTCGCCAGCGGAGTCGGCTTGTCGCAGGCGGAGAGGGCGACGAGCCCGAAGGTCACGGCCCCGGCGGCGGCAGCGGCGCGGCGGCGTCTGCCCCGGAAAAACGCAGCGGTCATGCGGGCAGGCTACCCGGCCGTTTCCCTCACGCCACGCGCGGGTGCGGTGAGCCGCGCCTGGCCGCCGCCAGCAGCCCCCGTACGGCAGTGGCCACGCCCAGCGCGAGGAACGCGGCGGCCACCGACATGCCCAGCACGCCGTTGAGCGGGAGCACGATCCCGATCGCCCCGCCGACCACCCACGCCATCTGCAACAGCGTCTCGGAGCGGGCGAACGCCGACGTCCGCACCTCCTCCGGCACGTCGCGCTGGATGAGCGAGTCCAGCGACTGCTTGCCCAGCGCCTGCGAGATCCCCGCGACCGCCGCGACGACCACCACGAAGAACGCGCTGTACAGCGCCGCCGCCAGGACCGCCGTCGCCAGCGCCGCCGTCAGCACCGCGGCGATGGTCTTCTCCGGGCCGCGCGAGCGCAGCAGCGCCCCCATCGCCGTGCCCAGCGCGTTGCCCGCGCCGGCCGCCACCGCGACCATGCCCAGCGAGAACGCCGGGCCCAGCCCGCCCAGCGGATGGACCCGCAGCAGGAACGCCAGGAAGAAGGTGAGGAAGCCGGACAGCATCCGCAGCGCGCTGTTGGCCTGGAGCGCGTGCAGCACCGAGCGGCCCACCGTGCGCAGCCCCGGCCTGCGCTGCCGCTCGCGCCGCTCCCGGGCCTCGATCCGGGCCCGGGAGTGCAGGTGCGGCCGGTGCGGCCGGTGGTCGGGGGAGACCAGCCGGGCCCGCGCCTCGCCCTTGGCCGAGTCGACCTTGGGCGGCAGCGAGAGCGACCAGAACGTGCCCAGCGTGAAGATCGCACAGGCTCCGTAGAGCGGCCACTCCGGGCCCAGCTGGTGCAGCCCCGCGCCGAGCGGGGCCGCCAGTCCCGTGGCCAGCAGACCGCCCAGCGTGACCCGGGAATTCGCCTTCACGAGGGAGATCCGCGGTGGCAGCAGCCGGGGCACGACCGCCGACCGCACCACGCCGTACGCCTTCGACGCCACCAGCACCCCGAGCGCCGCCGGATACAGCTCCAGACCGCCGGTCGCGACCGCGCCCGACATCATCACGGCCAGCACCGCCCGGGTCAGCATCGAGCCCGCCATCGCCGCCCGGCGGCCGTGCGGCAGCCGGTCCAGCAGCGGGCCGATCACCGGGGCGAGCAGGGTGAACGGGGCCATCGTGACCGCCAGGTACAGCGCCACGCGGCCGCGCGCCTGGTCCGTGGGGACGGAGAAGAAGACGGTGGACGCCAGCGCGATGGTGATCATCATGTCGCCCGCGGAGTTCACCGCGTGCAGCTCGATCAGCTTGGACAGCCCCGACTCGCCCGCCCCGTGGGCGTTCGTCGCCCTGCGGACGCCCCGTGCGGCGAAGGAGACGGGCGCGCGCAACACGCGGCCGACGCTCCGGCCGCCGCGGCGGAGCGGACCGCCATTTGCTGACCGGATGGCTCCCACGACGCCATCATCTCCTAGCGAGGGCCCCATTGGCTCCAGTGCTCCGTACGGTGCCTGCCGGCGCTCGCCCGGGGGCGTACCGGAGTGCCCCGGGGAGCTCACCGAAACCCGGGTATCCCCCACACCTGACTCCGGGGTAGCGTGCACAATGCGCCACCACCGGTCGTTCTTGGCCGCGCGCCGCGTCTCGATCCCGCAGAATGGACATGACCAGGTGCGCCCGCGGCCGATCGGGCGGACGTCGACGCGGCCCCACGGTCCGCTCCGTCCCCGCCGAACCGGCCGACGGCTGGCGCACTCGTGAGACGGCGTGGAAGAGAGAATCGATTCTTGTGAGTGCTGCGATGCGAAGCCGTACCCCGGACCGCCTGTGCGCCGAGGCGGTCGAACTCGCCCGTGCTGCGGCCGAGGAGGCCGCTTTCCCCGGGCAGGTCGGTGACCACGTCGAGGTCGCCGCCGACGGGGACCGCGTCGTCACGCACTACTTCACCTGTCTCGACCCCGGCTACCGCGGCTGGCGCTGGGGCGTCACCGTCGCCCGCGCCTCCCGCGCCAAGGCCGTCACGCTCGACGAGACGGTTCTGCTCCCCGGCCCCGACGCGCTCCTCGCCCCCGAATGGGTGCCCTGGAGCGAGCGGCTGCGCCCCGGCGACATGGGCCCCGGCGACCTGCTGCCCACCGATGCGGACGACCTGCGGCTGGAGCCCGGCTGGTCCGGCGAGGAGGCGCCGCCGCCGAACTCCGCGCTGTCGGAGGAGATGACCGAGCTCGCCGACGCGGAGGACGCGGACGTCTCCGCCGGGTCGCCGTCCGCCCAGCTCGCCGCCCCCGTGCGCGGCTCGATCACCTCCCTCGCCGAGGAACTCGGCATGCGGCGGGCGCGCGTCCTCTCCCGCTACGGCCTGCACACCGCGGCCGACCGCTGGGACGAGTCGTACGGCGCCAAGACCCCCATGGCCCAGGCGGCCCCCGCCTCCTGCGTCAGCTGCGGCTTCCTCGTCCCCATCGGCGGCTCGCTGGGTCAGGCGTTCGGCATCTGCGGCAACGAGTTCGGGCCGGCGGACGGGCACGTGGTGTCCCTGGCGTACGGCTGCGGCGGCCACTCGGAGGCCGCCGTCATGCCGAAGCCGCCGCGGCCGGCTCCGCCGGTGATCGACGAGACGGTGGTGGACCTGATGCCGCTGGGCGGCGGCGCCGGGGCGGGCGAGGAAGAGGACTTGGGGCACGCGTAGCGCTGCGCGTGCTGTTCTCAAGCGCCGGACGGGCTGAATAGCACGTCCGGCGCTTGAGGACCTCGCGGCGAAGCCGCGATGCCCCCGCGCGGAGCGCGAAGAAACGGTGAAAGGGCGGGACCGGGGCACCCTCAACTCCCCCCACCCCGCCCGCACGGTACGTTCACCCCTGGACGACCCGACCCCAGGGAGACGAACACACGTGAGCGCCAGCGCCGACCCCTTCGGCACCGCCCGCCTCCGCCAGGGCGTCCTCACCGCCTGGACCGCCTCCGCGGCCCGCTTCCGCGAGGACGCCAACGCCGAGGAGGACCTCGCCCTCGGCGGCTACCGCGACCGCCTCGTCGTCGAACTCGCCCAGAACGCCGCCGACGCGGCGGCCCGCGCCGGCGTGACCGGCCGCCTCCGGCTCACCCTCCACGCGGCGACCGACGACGGCCCCGCCGTCCTCGCGGCCGCGAACACCGGTGCCCCTCTCGACGCCACCGGCGTCGAGTCGCTCGCGACGCTGCGCGCCTCGGCCAAGCGTGACCAGCAGGACACCGCCGGCCGCTTCGGCGTCGGCTTCGCCGCCGTCCTCGCCGTCACCGACGAGCCCGCCGTCCTCGGCCGCCACGGCGGCGTCCGCTGGTCGCTCCGCGAGGCCCGCGCCCTGGCCGAGGAAGCCGCACAGCCCGCGCAGGCCGGGCAACCCGCGCAACCCGCCCTCGCCGAGGAGATCCGCCGCCGCGACGGACACGTCCCGCTGCTCCGCCTCCCGTTCCCCGCCGAGGGCACCGCCCCCGACGGCTACGACACCGTCGTCGTCCTGCCCCTGCGCGACGGCGCCGCGCAGGACCTCGCCGAGCGCCTCCTCGCCGGGATCGACGACGCGCTGCTGCTGGCCCTGCCCGGCCTGCGCGAAGTCGTCGTCGAGACACCGGACACCGAAGCACCCCGCGTCCTGACGAGCCGCCAGGAGGCCGACGGGCACGTCGTCGTCGACGACGGCGACCGCCCCGGCACCCCCGTCCGCTGGCGCGTCGAGCGCACCGCCGGCCGGCTCGACGCCGCGCTCCTCGCCGACCGCCCGGTCGAGGAGCGCCTGCGCCCGGACTGGTCCGTGACCTGGGCGGTCCCGGTCGCACCGGACGGCACCCCCGTCCGCCCGCGCACCGCCCCGGTGCTGCACGCCCCGACCCCCACGGACGAACCCCTCGGCCTGCCCGGCCTGTTGATCGCCACCTTCCCGCTGGAGCCGACCCGCCGCCACATCGCGCCCGGCCCGCTGACCGACTTCCTCATCGGCCGCGCCGCCGAGGCGTACGCCGCGCTGGTGCGCGACTGGCATCCCGTCGCGGCCGGCACGCTCGACCTCGTCCCGTCCCCGCTGGCCACCAGCCCGCTCGACGCGGAGCTGCGCAGCCTCGTCCTGGAGCGGCTGCCGCGCGTCGCGTTCCTGCCGAGCGCGGCACCGGCGCCCGGGGGCGAGGGGGCCGAGGAGCCGTACGCCCTGCGCCCCGCCGAGGCGGAGATCGTGGAGGGTGCGGGCGCGGACACCGTCGCCGTCCTCGGCGAGCTCTTCCGCAGCCTGGTGCCCGCCGGGCTGGAGCGCCGTCCCGAGCTGCGCGCGCTGGGCGTCGCCCGGGTGCCGCTGGGCGAGGCGATCGACCGTCTCGCGGGTGTGGAGCGGCCCGCCGAGTGGTGGCGGCGGCTCTACGACAGCCTCGTCGGGGTGGACCCGGACCGGCTGACCGGCCTGCCCGTCCCGCTCGCCGACGGCCGCCGCACGGCGGTCGGCCCCCGCCAGGTCCTGCTGCCGCCCCGGGACGGCGCCGAGAAGCTGTCCCGCCTCGGGCTGAAGGTCGCCCATCCCGACGCCGCGCACCCGCTGCTGGAGAAGCTCGGCGCGACCCCGGCCTCGCCCCGCGCGATCCTGACCACGCCCCAGATCAGGGCGGCGGTCGCCAACTCCCTGGACACGGAGGCGGATTGGGACGAGGACGCGCTCGGCCACGACGAGCTCGTGGACACCGTCCTCACCCTCGTCCGCGACGCGAACCTCGCCCCCGGCGACGAGCCCTGGCTCGCCGCGCTCGCCCTCCCCGACGAGGACGGCGAACCGGCCCCCGCCGGTGAACTCGTCTACCCGGGCAGCCCGTTCGAGAGCGTGATCCGCCCGGGCGAACTCGCCGCCGTCGACGCCGGCCTGGCCGCCCGCTGGGGCGAGCAGCCGCTGACCGCCGTCGGCGTCCTCGCCAACTTCGCCCTCGTCCGCGCCACCGACGTCGTCCTCGACCCGGACGAACTGGAGCCGCGCGAGGGCGACTTCGCCGAGCCGGACGACGCGGGGCTGCTGGACGCCGTGGACGTGTGGTGCGAGGACATCCTCGACCGCCTGCCGGACACGGTCGTCCCGCCCGTCGCGACCGAGATCGTCGCCGTCCGCGACCTCGACCTCGTCGACGACGACGCCTGGCCGCAGGCCCTCGCCCTGCTCGCGGAGCCGCCCCTCCGCGACGCCCTGACCGCCCCGGTCCGCGTCCTCCTCCCGGACGGCACGACGGAGTCCGTCCGCCCCTACACCGCCTGGTGGCTGCGCGGCCACCCGGTCCTCGACGGCCGCCGCCCGGCGGGCCTGCGGGCGGCCGGCGGGGATCCGCTCCTGGACGGCCTGTACGAGTCCGCCGACGCGACCGGATTCGCCGACGAGCAGGTGCTGCGGGCGCTGGGCGTCCGCACGACGGTCGCGGCGCTGCTGGACGAGCCGGGGGGCGCGGCGGAACTGCTGGCGCGCCTCGCGGACCCGGCGCGAGCCGTACGCCCGGCCCAACTGCACGCGCTGTACACCGCGTTGGCCGTCCTGGACCCCGACGAGGTGACGCTGCCGGACGAGCTGCGGGCGGTCGTCGACGGCGCGGTGCACGTGGTCGACGCGGCGGACGCGCTGGTGGCCGACGCCCCGGACCTGCTGCCGCTGGCCGGCGGCCGCGCGCTGCTCCCCGTACAGCCCTCCCTGGCCGCCGACTTGGCGGACCTGCTGCAGGTGCGCCGCCTGGGCGAGGCGGTCGAGGCAGCCGTGGAGGCGGGCGAGGGCTCGCTCCGCGAGGTCCCCGACGGCGTCCGCGTCCTCCTCCCGGAAGCGCCGACGACGTACGTCGAGCACGAGGAACTCGCTGTTTCGGGCGTGGAGTTGGACTGGCGCCTGGGCCCCGACGGCGTTCTCCACGCCACCACCCTGGAGGGCGTGGCCGCCGGTCTGGCCTGGGCGGCGGGCCACTGGGCGCGGCGCTTCGAGGCGGCGGCGCTGCTGGAGGACCCGTCGCGGACGGGGGAGCTGGCGCGGGACCGATGGTTCGACTAGGACCCGTTCCGTGGGCGGGGCTCCACGATGACCTGCTGGTGGCGAAGGCACGGGTGTACGACCCGGGCGGTTTCGCCTGCTCACGGCCGGTGCCGGAACCGGAGAGCGCGGAGTACGCGGCTCACGCGTTCACGATCGATGGTTCGTCGGTCAGGTTCCGCGTGGCCAGGACCACTCCGACGAAGGCCGGCCAGTTCGTCACGGTGTGGCAGCGGTCCGCGGAAGGCCCGATCCGGCCCTTCGACGCCGAGGACGGGGTCGGTCTCTTCGTCATCAGCAGCCGCGACGGCGGCCACTTCGGGCAGTTCGTGTTCCCGCAGGAGGTGCTGTGCGAGCGCGGCGTCGTGTCCCGGAACGGCTCCGGCGGGAAGCGGGGGTTCCGCGTGTACCCGCCGTGGGCGATCACGACCAGCCGTCAGGCGGGCAGCACTCAGGCGTGGCAGGTGAACTACTTCCTGCGGCTCGGGGAGGGGGACGGGCCGGTCGACATGGAGCGTGCCCGCTCCCTCTACCACCCGTAGGCGCACCCTTCAGCGGACCGACTCCGGGGCTCGGCGTTCTTCGGCGTCCACGAACGCGGCGAGCCGCCGGTGGCCGGTGACGCAGAGCGCCAGAAGCGTCGTGATCACCAACCCGGCGAGCCCTCCCAGGACCCGGTCCCGCCAGGGCGCGGAGACCAGCGGATTGAGCGCCCCGATCAGCATCAAGATCGCAATCTGGGACGGAATATTCGCCGCATATGGTACCTAGCCGTGCACGAAGGGCCCGTCCCGGACGAGGGGATCCGTCCCGGGACAGGTGACCCGGGTGAGCTCCGACCGGCGTCAGCCGTCGATGCCCGGCCGCGCGCGACCGGAACGTGCCGCGGGCGGTTGCCAGTCCAGTACCGGGGCGAGCGAGTCGAGCAGGCGTGGGTCCGCGACCGGGAGCGCCGGGCCGTCGTGCCCGGCCGGGCCGGACTCCCCGGCTCTCCGGGCGACGGCGCCGATGCGGCGGGAACGCCGGGCGATCATCTGGGTGCGGGGGCGGCGCTCGTGGTCGTAGGCGGCCAGGGCCCGGGGAATCGAGGAGTGGTCGTCCAGCAGCGCGGCCAGGGTGACGGCGTCCTCCAGTGCCTGGTTGGCGCCCTGGCCCAGGTTCGGGGTCATGCCGTGCGCGGCGTCGCCGAGCAGCGCGACCCGGCCGGTGGCGTAGGACGGCAGCGGCGGCAGCTCGTGGACGTCGTGGCGCATCACGGCCGACTCGGTGGCGGCCTCCAGCAGGGCCGGGATCGGGTGGTGCCAGTGTGCGAACCGCCGCCGCAGCTCGGCGAGTTCCCCGTCGGGGCCGCGTCGTCCGGCCGGGGTGTCCGCCACCCCGAAGAGATAGGTCCGGCCGTCCGGGAGCGGGGCGATCCCGACGCGTCCGCCGCGGCCCCAGGTCTCACCGCCGGCCGTGACCGGCCCGGACCCGACCACCAGCCGCCAGGCGGTGTATCCGGCGTAGCGAGGCTCGGGGGCCTGTGGCCAGATCGCTCGTCGCACGGTGCTGCGGAGGCCGTCCGCGCCCACCAGCAGGTCGGCGTGGGACGCGTCCGGTGCCGTGCTCGACGCGCACCCGTGGCCCGTCGGCGCCGACGTCCGTCACCGTGCTGCCCGTGCGCAGCGCGTCGTGGGGGAGGGCGCGCCGCAGGATGTCCAGCAGATCCGCCCGGTGGATCACCGCCGGTGCGATGCCGGTGCGCCACAGCCAGCGCCCCGTCGGGTCGCGGATGCCCGCCCGGATTCCGGTCAGGGCGTGCCGCCGCACCGCGGGGCCCACGCCCAGTGCCTCCAGGGCCCCGCATCCCGTTGGGCCACAGCGACAGCCCGGCTCCCGCGTCGCCGAACTGTGCGGCTCTTTCCAGGACTTGAACGCGCCAGCCGCGTCCGGCCAGGGCCAGGGCGGCCGCGAGCCCGCCGATTCCGCCGCCGGCCACGATCGCCGTGCGCCCGTCGCCCGTGGCCGGGTTCGGCGTGTTGTCTTCCATCACCGCTCCTCTACGTTTGTAGTGGATACCGGGAGCTCTACACTTGTAGAGGAAATGGAGAAGCGTGAGGAGCGGAACGTGGCCGAAACCACAGCACGGCGGCGGCAGTTGGCGGACGCGGCGATCGCGACGCTGGCCCGGGAGGGCATGCGCGGATTGACCCATCGCGCGGTCGACCGGACCGCCGGCCTGCCGGAGGGGACCTGCTCGTACTACTTCCGGACGCGGCAGGCGCTGCTCCGGGCGACGGTCGAGCGCCTCGTCGAGGTGGACACCGCCGATCTGGCCGAACGCCCCGCGGCCCTGGGGCGGAGCTCGGACCCGGCCGAGGTCGCCGAAGCCGTCGCCGAGGTCGTCCGGCACTGGGCGACCTCGGAGGGCGAGCGGACGAAGGCCCGCTACGAGCTCATGCTGGAGGCCGGCCGCCGCCCCGAACTCCGGGCCGCCCTGGACAAGGCCCGCGAGCACTACCACCGGCTGGCGGAGACCACCCTCGCCGCCGCGGGGGCCGCCGATCCGGCGGCCCAGGCCCAGGTGCTCATTGCGTGTATGGACGGCCTGATGTTCCGTCACCTGACGGGCGCGGACCCGCTTTCGGGGCCGCCCGAGCGGCTCGGCGACGCCCTGACCGACCTGCTGCGGGGCTTCGCGGGGCGGCGCGGCTGATCGTGGTGCGGTCGGGAGCGCCTAGTCGGTGAGTTCCTTCAGTTCCTCGGTGTCCAAGGTGAAGCCGACCGGGTCGGGGAGCTGGACGGGGTTCCCGTAGGGCTGGGAGATCACGCTGAGATATTCGCCGTCCTTGGGGTCGGAGTAGACGGTGACCAAGGCGCGGTCGCGGTCGACCAGGAGATAGACAGGAATGCCCGCCGCCAGCGTAACCGGCGGGCTTTTCCACTCGGTCGCGCGCGTTCGTGTCCGCGTCGCGGGAGGTGACCTCTACGGCCATCAGAGCGCCCTCGGCGTCCGACCATTCGCCGTCCTTCAGGAAATGCCGCCGTGGGGCCAGTACCCCGTCGGGCCGTGCGCGGCCCTTGCGGTATGCCTCGGTCTTCATGCCCCGTTCCCGGTACAGCCGGAGGTCGGGCCGATGCTGCATGCACTGCTCCGAGAGCCACATGGCGATCTCGTCGTGCTCCCCGTCCGGCACCGGCTTGACCTCGATCCTTCCGTTGATGAACTCCAGGCGCACGGTTTCGTGCGCCATGCGGGCCAGCTCCTCGAACTCTTCGACGAGGATCAGCGGGGTGTGCTCGGCGGGGGTCGGGGTCATGTGATCGCCTCCTTCCCTCAATGGTGCCCCGATATCGGGCGGTGCGTCGTGCAGCGTGGTCATGTGCGTGCCTTCCTTTCGTGTCGGCGGTTGAGGGACCGGAGTTCGCTGACGCGGGTGTGGACTTCGTCGGCGAGGGTGCGGCAGGGGTCGGGCCGGGGCGGGGCCTCGCCCCGGCAGGGGCGGCAGATGCCGCCGGGGAGGGCCTCGGTGGTGCCGGGGTCGCGGCAGACGACGCACTCCAGGACGAGGCGCGGCCGCGCGGGGGGCGGCGACCTTCTCGGGTGGGATCTTGTCGGTGAGCCGACGGCGGACGAAGCCGGCCGCGTGGTGCACCCCCTCGGGCGGCAGCCCGCAGGTCAGAGTCCGGACGAACTCGTCGTCACCGACGCCGCGTTCGAACCACGGCTCGGCGAGCGGCGCGAGGCTCGCGCAGTCGGCGGCGGACAGCGTCAGCCGGGGCTCGGTGCGGCCGAGGGTGGCGAGCAGGCGGTACGCGCGGGAGCGGGGCCGCTCGGGCGCGGGAGCCGGGACGGCCGCCTCCGGGGCCTTCTCGGGGGCGGGGCCGATGTCCCCTTTCCGTACGGCCTCCCACCACGCGTCGTCGCGCGGCGTCCGGGAGAAGAAGGTCCGCGTCACCCAACGCGAGCTTCCTTCTTCACTCTTGTGGTGCTCGGTGAACCGCCGCAGGTGACCGGCTTCGGCGAGCCGCCGCAGCGCGGTGAGGCAGGCGGGCCTGCCCGTATGCGGGCAGCTGGGCCGCCAGGGACTTCCCGTCCATCGCGGCCCCTTCGGGCAGCCGGTCGATGAAAGCGGCGATCGACGCCTCGCGGGGCGGCAGATGTGCGAAGTCGTCCTTGCGGCGGGGAGCTTGGGCGGGTGCGGACCGCTTGCCGAAGCCGGGGCGGGCCATGCGGGGCGGGTGCGCGGGGAGCGGGGCAGGGTTAGGGTAGGCGTCAGCCATACGGGATCACCTGTCGATCTCGTCGGTAAGACACCCGGTCCCGGTGTTGGTCGCACCGGCCGGGGTCGTTTGTTGCTGCGCACGCTAGGGCCTCGCGACAGCATGTCGCAAACCGGCCACGGTGCGTGAACTGCCCGTGGTATACGCGCGCTTGAGCGCGTGCGGAGGGTTGGGTGGGTGGGTTCAACAACCCCACCATTCCTTATAGGGAGCGCTCGGATCCCGCCGCCCGGATCCCGGAACTCAAGCGCCCGGACAGCTCAGTTCCGGCTTGGTTCTATTCGGGGAGCACGTCACCAGCGCCACCGACAGGAACAAGGTCCCTCGAAGGTAGAACCCGAGTGATACGTCGCCGCCTTCGGCCAGTCGCGCGGCGGCGGAGTCGGCGAGCCGGACCGCATCCCGTTCATGGTCGGAGGCGAACCGGGGCGCGTGCTCGGTCAGCCGATCCGCCAGCCATTCCGCGGCCTCCTTCGGCTCTTCCCATGTTCCCCTGATCAGCTTGGGCGGCTTGAGTAACCACAACGCCGTTCGATCGGGGGACTTCGGTGTTCGTCCACTCCGCGATGGCTTCGCGATATCGCTGCTGAATCTCGTTGGGGGCTGGTGGTTGTCGGCGGTACGGAGGGTGGTGGGCGGCGGATGCTCTCCTTGTCGAAGGCGGCCTTCTCACCGGTCCAGAGGTATCCATGAACGTGCAACTGTCTTCCTGCCATGGAATGTTGGCGGGCGGCCCTTGCCTCCTGGAGGGGCAGGGGCCGCCGACCGGTCAGGCCATGAGGCCGAAGCGGGACGGGTCGATGCCGGCCGCGTTCAGCTCGGCGGCGGTGAACCTCAGTGGTTCCGCGTTGGGCCGCTTGCTGTCGCCCAGGGCGTAGGCGTCCTCGCCGATGCGGGCGAGGGTCACGCACGCCTCGCCGTCGGGGTGGGTGTTGCCGCCGCACGCCTTGGCGAACTGCGCACCGTCGATGTCGAGCCCGTACAGGTCAGTCATGGTGAACCTTCCTCGTGGGTGGAAGGGCACCGGGGCAGCCGTCGTCGCCGAGGGCCGTGGTCAACTTCTGGGCGGTGCGCAACGGGACGGTCCCCAGGTAGACGAACGGCTCGCCGCCGAGCGAGGCGCGTCCTGTCAACTGAGGCCAGGAATCCCGGTCTCCGACCTTAATGCCCATCGATTTGAGCACCTGCCCGAGTGCGAAGGCCGCCTCGTCGGCCTTCTTCTTCCCTTCCATGAAGAGGTCGGCTTGCTTTGCGGCTGCTTCGGTGTCCGTGGTCACGGGCACATCGTGGGGCCTGCTGGGCGCCAATACCAGCTTTATTCACGTATTGGGTTAAAGATCAGCGACGGTAAGCCGAGGCCCACTCGTCCAGTTTCGCCCTGGCGTCGTCCCCGGAGAGTGCGTACCCCTCGTAGCGATCGAAGTCTTCCCGATATGCGGTGACATCGCGGTGGTCGCGGAGGATCAGAGCCCCGGTGCCGGTCTCCACCGTTGCCAGCCGGCGGTCGTAGATGGTGAACGTGTTCAGTGGGCGTTCGGGTATGTAGCCGCTCAGCGGAATGATGCCGAGGCGCACGTTCGGGATTCGGGAGACCGACACGAGCCGGTCAAGCTGCATCGACATCGCCATGGGCGGGAGGAGCGGCCAGCGTACGGCTTGCTCTGTGAGCAGGAACGTAAACGATTTCGACGAGTCGTACAGCACACTCTGGCGCTCCAGTTTCTTGGCGACCGTCTTGGACTGATCGCCGGGGACGTCCGCGATGCTGGCGCGCACATATTCTGGTGTGGCGAGCAGACCGGTGATCATTGACAGGAGAAAGAAGCGAAACTCTGTCGAGAGGGATTCGAGTCGCGCCAGCTCGTTCTGCTTCTTGTCCAAACCCCTGCGGCGAGAAGACCAATGATCCTGCCACTCGGTGTTCGCCGTTCGGGCCAGGGTGAGGATTTGGGTGGCGAGACTCCCGGTGGCGTCGAGGGCTTCAAGGATGAGTTCTACGTCAACAATGGTGGGTGTAAGTTTCCCACTTTCAATGTTGCTGACCTTTGTCTGAGACATGGCGCAACGGCGAGCGAGCCAGGTTTGTGTCTTCCCGGCCCGCTTCCGTTGACTTCTCAGTGCTTCCGCTAGGTCTGACCTGGACTGACCCAGCCGTTCCGGCTCAAAGGTCAAAGCCCTTCACGTACTCCTCGAAGGGCACCGACTCTTCTACGGCGGTTCGCTGGTATTCGATGAACCGGGTTGTGTCGCCTTCGTGGATTTCGCGGTTGATCTGCCTGCCGTCCGGATGGTAGTTCATGAGAACTACTTCGGAACGGTCGAACATCCAGAAGTCCTGGATCCCGTCAAGAGGGTTCGGGCGGTCTGTTACGTCGAGGATCCGGATTTCCTCACCTGCCAAGACGTGAGGCGCGTAGTACTGCGAAAACTCGAATCGCAGGTACTCGGACAGCGGACGGGTGACGATGTGGACGCGACCCTGAGTGCGTCCCTCCGCGACCTGTTGCCGCAGCCGGTCGGTGTACTCGTTCGATACCGTGACCGGATCGATGCGGACCCCGTCGCGGAATGCCTGCCACTCCTGGGCTTCCTGCGGCATGAGGTACTGCTGCAGGGTTTCGAGTCGCCAGGCCTCCCGCTCGAAGTCTTCGAACCGTGCCTGCCATGCCTCACCAGCCAAGAGCATGAAACGCCTCCCTCAGAACGTTCTCGGGGATCTCCACGAGTGCCTCGCCGGCCGGAGGCTTGAAAGTGTCGGATGCCTCGCCCTGAACCAGGAACGATCCGGTCGCCGTCCGATACACGTTCGGACAGTCATCCTTGCCGCATTCGCCGTTCCCGCTGCCGGTAAGTCGGGTCAGTTCCTCACGCGCCATGACGAAACCCCCTTGTGACCGGCCCTGGTTGGACCGGGTGACGACGAAGGTATCGGGGGGCTCCGATCGTCGTCCATGCGGCGCCGCCAATATTCGCGTGGTCGCATAAACCCGCTGCCGCCGTGCCCCTGACGGTGGGTGCCTGGTGGACTTGACCTGCCTCAGTAGCCCTGTGTGGGGCGAGCCGGGCGTAGGCGGTTCGCCTCCTGGGCCCGAAGTGAGCACCCAAGGGTTTTTTAGCTTTGCGACTCGTCTATTTCTTTCGTGGTCTTGCGGGCTTCGTTGTTTCTTTTATCAGCGGGATTCCGCTATAACGCCACACAGTGACGGGGAACCTGTGCCAACAACACAGTGGGAAACTATAGCTGAGAACTTCAGCCACGCAAAGCAAGGCGCAGCGAGGTAAGAGCATTAGGACGCTCCGCGGCATCGCCGACACGGGCTAGCTAGCCCGGTTCACAGGGCTTCGCCTCGATCCGCTCCCGCGAGGACTCTTTGGCTGTTATGTCTCGCGCGATACTTCTCCGTTTTTGTTTCTTCTCCATGCCCGTTCCCTTTGTGACCGTTCGCGAGAATCCGGAATTTCGGTTGCGTCGAACAGCCAGAGTCCCCCATTGGGTCGAAGGCCGTGTTTTTTGGGGGGGGTAGAGTTGCTCCGGCCCGGCACGGGCCAGACCTCGGATGTCATCACCGGCCTGGAGCCGCCGCCATGCGATGCCCAGCAGACCCTCAAGCAGAGTAGCACACTCGGGGAACGCAACCACATACGCCACGACGGCCTTCACCAGGGGCAAGGCAATGCAACGGTTCGATGAAGTACAAGCCTCTACCCGCTCACCGATGCGTTATGCCGCGTCCGAACCTTTCTACACCGTGTCAACATCACCGCAAGTGCTCGGCACCACTACCCGGGTCCGGTCCTCGTACCGGATCCTGCTCCCCCCCGCTAGAGACTAGGCACAGCAGGAGCAGGCAACAACTCGCACCCCCCCTTACGGCTATCCGGAGCGGCAGTAGGCCCCGACACGGGTCGTGCCCGCTCTCGAGAACACGCCCAAAGCAGACACAGACAGACGGTAGCCTGTCCGGGCAATCTATTTTGTATGGGCTGAAGACTATAGTCTGTCTGATACCCGTAATCCATGTTCTTGTCTCAACGTATTAACAGTGAAGGGCGTGAACACTTTTGCTCCGCTCTCGGCCATGCACAGGCTTACATCGTTGAGGCCAGGGCCGACGGTCGCCAGGACAACGTCCGCCTGCTCGCGACGACCCACGAGGGGGGCTGTCCGCGTGAAAACCGACCCTTCGCAGACAGGGCTCGGGACTTTTTCCGGTCAGCGCACGTCCCCGCAGGGTTGTTTTTTTTATGGGAAACGATTTCATTGCGGATCACGGTCGCCTGGACTACCTCCACACCGGCCGCGAGTCGGCTCAGCGTGCGCGCCAGCACTTCGCGCCTATGTCGCCACATACTCCCGCAACCCGTCACACGGTGCGGATACGAGCAACCGCCCGCTACGCGACAGAACAAGGAGCGATGGCAGGTCATGACTACCCATTTGGCATGTAACCCACCGCGCGCAGCGGCAACCGACGACCTCGTCCCCACCCCCGCCACCCATTTCTACCCGCGCTCTACAAGACCTCGCATTCACTGGTCGGCCACCCGTCTACGCCACTGCAGCGCGACGGGCGTCTACTCGGCTGGTGCGTGGATCACGGCCACACCGACAGGAAACTCACTGACTGGGCCGACGGTCGACCGCTCACCGCCGACGCGTTGGCACCGTCGCCGTTCCGGGGACCACCAGGGCACGGGGCTACGCACACGCCACTGCCCGTCCGCAGAAGGTAGTAATTTGATGACGGTAGCTCGCCCACGGAGCGCGGGCTGTACCGTGAGGGCGGGGGCGCGACTTCGCCTTGACCGAGGATGGGAGCTGCTCGCGTTCGGACGTGCGCGGGTCCCAGCGGCGGCCCTGTGCTCTGGGCCAGCACGAGATGTTCCGCCGCTTCGGCCGAGGGGCTGGGCGAACCCTGCGCACGGGAGCGGCCGTCTTCGACTCCGCGTTCGGCACGACGTTCTTGGGAGTATCTGGCCGCAGCTTCGTAGAATGGTCCGCCTTCCGTTATTTCCGACGCGACACGCTCTCCATAAGAAATTGCGACGGTCGGAACGGGCACTTCTTCCCAACGATCGGGAGTGCCGCCCCGCCCACGCTTACACCAGTTACCCCACGTTCGGCAACACGGGCACACCCGCCACTAGTTCCACGATGTCGGCCGGGGACAGGCGGCGGGCTGATCCAGCCGCGAAGGCTCCCCTCGCCACCGGCCCACCCCCGGGTGCTCACTCGGTATCTCCATTCATTTCCGACGGCACCGGAACGGTGGCGCACCACCTGCTCAGCAGGGGCACAGCGCCCTGAAGGCGCACGGTTTGGCACGCGGACCCGAGGCGCCCCCGGGCGACGTCATTTCCACGGCCGAGACGCAAAACCGAGGGCGGGGGACGCCTCTCTCACCCTGCTGAAATAAAAGAAACACACTCCTAACACACCTTCGGTCCGACCGAGGATTGAGTCAATGCCGCCCACTCTCCGACGGTTTCCCATCACGCGGGAACCACATTTGGGGCCCACTATACTAACCAAGCTGTGAGTTCCGGACCCTCACTCATCTTCTCACCTCCCCTCCTCCGTTCGTTCAGTCCGCTCGCACGATGCAGTAGATCCGCACACGCCACAAGATGCGCAGTCTATCGGCACCCGGTCGGCACCGGCTCGGATTTCTGTGAACAAATCACGAGGTAGTTGGCACCGCTATGACAATCCTCTGTCGGACAGTTGTGGAGGAGTTCTTCAGAAGGTAGACGTCCCGTCCATCGGGCACGGCCCGTGGATAGCATAACGTCCCCGCCCTCCGTGTCCGCCATCCGGACCTTCAGCGCTTCCCCGTCGAGCAAGGATGGTCGACATATCGACGATTCCGGGCCGGTCGAAGAGGACAACCGGTGAAGGACACCGGGGTGCCGGGCGAAGGACGCTCGCGCAAGCAGCCGCACCTGATGCCCACGAGGGCCAACATCGAGGTACGCAACGGCACACCACGTTACGGGGACAGGCTATCTCCCCGTCAGCTGCGGGACAACGTGTCCTCGTTACGTCTGTGTCGATCAAGTCAGCCACCAGGTCATGGCGTCCGTCCGAAATTCACACGGGCACGCCAAACCTATGCCATACAGGCGGGGGATGAAAACAGCAAGAGCGGCGGCCGATACTCGTAAGACACGGCGTGCCGAAGCACGGGCGTGCGAACGCCACAGGGCGTGCCCCGTGCACGCAGGGTGTCGCCAGCCCCTCGGCCGAGCGGCGGAAATACTCGTGCGTGGTCCCAGAGGCACGGCCGGCCTCCCCCGTACTGGGACCCCCGGCACAGCTTCGCACAGAACAGGGCAGAGCAGCCCTCCACAACGCGTATCCACCTCCGGGTCAAGGCTGAATAGACCCCCACCCCCCGCACTATGCTCACCATCAAACGCGGAACAGCACCGCTCAGAGCGCGAGCACACCCGAAGCCGCATCACACACCCACTGCAACACGACCACTTGCGGCCCGCTCCACTCGAGTGACGATGATTCCGCAGAAAGAAGCGAAAAATGCACTGGCGTTGACCGAACCTCGTCGAAGCGGCGATGAAACGCTTTAAGGATGACCCACGCAGTCGGCCAAGCGCAGTCGAGAGTCCGGTGTAACATGCCTGTGATCGCACCGAAACAAGCGACCGATCGCAAGAGCAGGGCGTATTACCAGAAGTGCGCCACCGAAAAGGATCCAGGTACGTCAGGCGCACGGGAACCATGCGGATGGCGGGGGTTGGAGTACGAAGGGCCACTGAACGTTGGTAGCCGGATAAGTGTGAATGAGTGGGGGCGATATGGTGCCCCCGTATCGCTCCATAGTCGAGATAGCACGAGACGCCTTGCAAACGCGTCGGTACCGGAGCCTTGCTGCGCAGAGAACCGAAAGGCGGGCGGACGCAGTTCTGTTTGTGTGTTTGGAAGCGTACCACAGTATTACACGATCCGTCCCCCCACTCCCCTTTTGATGTTACGCCCGGCATCTTACCGCACCATAACCATACACACCTGTCTGGAGAACGACGGACATGGACCCCCCCCGCCCTGGAGAAGGGGTATATTTAGCCACGAGCCACCCCCATATCTGCGGAAGGGGCTTTTTTTCCGCGGGGACC
>NZ_BAAAXZ010000020.1:0-19989 GCF_039535865.1 Streptomyces thioluteus | reverse complement strand
GGTGCTCGCCCGCCGGCGCCGCACCACCGTCGTGCTCTTCCTCGCCTTCACGCTCGGCGCGATCGTCGCGGGCGTGGGCGGGGTCGCGTTCCTCTGGGCCCCGGCCCTGCCGGCGCTGCTCCTCAGCGCGTACATCTTCTACCTGCGAATCCAGGAGCGGCGGCGGTTCGCGTTCGTCATGGACCAGCGGCGTGCCGAGCTGGCCGCCCAGCGGCTGCGCGAGGGCCGGCCCCGCCCTTCCCGGGCGGCGGAGGACCCCACGACCGTCGCCACCTCCGCCGACACCGTCCGCCAGGCGGCCCCCGCCGCCGCTGAGCCCCCGGTGTCCTCGGCCCGCAGCGCGGGCCGCCGGGCCCTGGTCGAGCAGACCGACCACGCGGAGTGGGTGGACCAGCAGCGCGACCGCGGCACCGAGGGCGAGGACGGCTGGGAGCCGGTGCCGGTCCCGCTGCCGACGTACGTCACCGCGCCCGTCGCCCCCCGCGCCGGCGGCTCGGCCGACCTCGGCACCCCGGACACCTGGAGCGCCGCCCGCTCCAGCACCGCCGAGCCGGCCCTCGACCGCAAGCCCGCCGAGGACCGCCGCGCCGCCCGGCCGCGCCGCCGCCCGCGCGAACGCGGCCGCACCCCGCTCTTCGACCAGTACGCCGACGACGAGCGCCCGCGCGCGGCCAACGGCTGACGCGTCCGCCGGCCCCCGCGCGCTGACCAGCGAGGGGGCGGCAGGAGGGCGATTTTTTCGTAGGCCGGTCGGGGTGCTAGAGTTTCACTCGTTGCAAGGGCCTGTGGCGCAGTCCGGTAGCGCACCTCGTTCGCATCGAGGGGGTCAGGGGTTCGAATCCCCTCAGGTCCACAACCAACACCCGGGAGCCCGCCCGATCCACTGGATCGGGCGGGCTCTTGGCGTTCCCGGGGCCGGTCTACCCAAGTGATGCCTCCGCTCTCTACCGTGGGCGGGACGAGCGAGGCGGCAAGGGGGTCCCGTGGAGGCCGAGTTGGCGGAGCTGGCGGCGTCGGGTGCGACGACGCTGGTGGGTTTGATGGTGACGGACGCCTGGTCGCAGGTGCGGGGCCGGGTGGCCCGGTTCTTCGCCCGGGGCGAGGACGACGAGGTGGCGGTCGTCGACGACGAGCTGCGGCGGGACGCCGAGGAGCTGACCGCCGGAGACGCCCCCGCCGTGGCCGCGGTCGAGGACCGCTGGCGGGAACGGCTGCGCCGGGCGCTGCTCGACAACCCGGAGGCCGCGGCGGAACTGCGGCGGATCCTCGCGGAACTGGACCCGGAGGGCGACCGCGCCGGGCGTGCCCCGCGGGTGCGCAACAGCGTCACCGGCGGGACGCAGTACGGGCCCGTCCTCCAGGGGGAGAGCTTCTCCGGGCTGACGTTCGACATGAGGGGCGCGGTGCCGCCGCCCCCCGGGCCCGGGCGGGACCCGGAGGCGGGTCGGTGAACGAGGGGGTTCGCAACGAGAATTCCGGGGACGTGTACGGGCCCAGCATCCAGGCGGGGCAGATCTTCGGCGGCGTCACCTTCCAGGTGGTCGAGCGGGCGCCCGCGGAGCGGCCGGACGAGGTTCCGGCGCCGGTCGTCCGGTGCGTCAACCACGAGCGCGAACTGGCGCTCCTGGACGGCCGGGCGGTGGCCCGGGTCGGCCTGGACGTCCTGTCCGGGCTGCCCGGCATCGGGAAGACGACCCTGGCCGTGGAGTGGGCCGCGCGGGCCCGCGACCGGTTTCCGGATGGACAGCTCTACATCGACTTCGCGAAGCTGCGCGACGGGGCCGGGGGCGACGTCTTCAGGGCCCTGGGGCGGGCGTTGCGCTCCCTCGGGGTGGGGGACGACTACCTGCCCGCCTCCCTGGAGGAGCGCGGCGCCCGCTACCGGTCCCGGTCCGCCGGGCGGCGCCTCCTCGTGGTGCTCGACAACGTCAGCCAGCCCGCCCAGGTGCGGGCCCTGTTGCCCAAGGAGCCGGGCAGCGTGGTGCTGGCCCTCAGCAGCAGCCGGCTCGGTGAACTGACCCTCGACGGCGCGAGATTGGTGCCCGTGCCGCTGCTCGACGCGAAGAGCGGACTGGAGCTGCTCGCCGACCGGTGCGGCGCGGACGCCGTCGAGGCGGAGCGGCCCGCGGCCGAGCGGCTGGTCGAGCTGTGCGGCGGCCTGCCAGAGGCGCTCGGCATCGCGGCCGCCCGCCTGGCGACGGCCCCCGGGCTCACGATGAGCCGGCTCGCCGACGAACTGGCCGACGAGTGCCGCCGTTTGGCCGGTCTGTCGCTACGGGGGGAGCGTTCCGTGTCCGCGGTCCTGTCGCTCGGCTACCGGGAACTGCCGCCCGAGGCGGCGCGGGCCTACCGGCTGTGGGGCCTGATCCCCGGGCGGTCCTTCGACGCGGGAACGGCCGCCGCCGCGGCGGGGTTCGCCGTCGAGGCCGCCGAGCCGCTGCTCCACGTGCTGGCCGGGGCGAACCTGCTGGAGGCGACGGCCGACGGGCGCCACCGCTTCCACGACCTCGTACGGCTGCACGCGCTGGAGCGCGCGGAGGCGGAGGAGACGCCGGACGTCCGGCGGGCCGTCGTCGAGCGGGTCGCCACCCACTACCTGGCGCTCACCGCCTTCGCCGACCTGGCCGTGCGGCGGGACCGGCTGCGGATCGCCGATCTCGGAGCGTTTCTGGCGGGTGTCGAGGACCCGTTCGCGGGTGGGGGTGGGCCCGCCCCGCTGGCCTGGCTGGACGCCGAGCGGGACAACATCCTCGCCGTCCTCCGGCAGGCGCGGCGGGACGGGCTCCACCGGCACGTGTGGCAGCTCGCCGAGGTCTTCACGGTGCTGTTCCTCAACCGCCGCCGTCTCCCGGACTGGAGGGAGTCGCTGGAGCTGGGCGCCGCCTCGGCGGCCGACGCCCTCGTCCCGGCGGCGGAGGCGCGGCTGCGCAGCCTGCTGTCGCGGCCGCTGATGGATCTCGGCGAGTACGAGCAGGCGTACGCGGAGCTGACGACCGCCGCGGCGTGCGCGGAGGTCTCGGGGCATGTGGTGCTGCGGGCCTCCGTGCTGGAGTTCACCGGGCGCTACTGGGACCTCTTCGACGTGTCGCGCGCCATGGCCGCGTACCGGGGCTCCGTCGAGCTCAACCTGGAGGGGGAGGAGCCGCGGGGCGTGGCCATCGCCACGTACTTCCTGGGGTGCGCCCAGGACGCGGCGGGACGCCGGGACGAGGCGCTGCGCACGCTGCGGGCGGCGCGGGACGGGCTGTTGGGCCTCACCCCGCCGGACCGGCGGATGGCGGCCCGGGCGACGGCCTCGCTCGGGGACGTGCACGAGCATCTCGGCGACCTTGCGGCGGCGGTGGGGGAGTGGACGGAGGCGGCGGGGGTGTTGGGGGAGGTGGGTGCGACGTATTACGAGGCGCGGGTTCGCCTGCGGCTTGCGCGGGCGGTGGAGGGGGTGGGGGGTGCGCGGGATGTGGTGCGGGGGCATGTTGTGCGGGCGTTGGAGATCCATGAGGCGGGTGGGAGTGGGGAGGTGGAGGGGTTGAGGGAGTGGCTGGGGCGGTTGGGTGGGTGACGTGCCTGGGATTTGCCCCTGGCCCGCCCTTTCACCGTTTCCCGGGGGAGACCCCCGGCCCCCATCCGCCCTTCGGGCGGAGTCCGCCTGAGGACAGCGTGCGGGCGAATCCCTAGCGTGATGGAAGCGCGCGCACCGTCACCGTCTCCTCCGTCCCGCCCACCCGCAGCGTCACAAACCCGTCCCCCAGCGGGAGTTGCGCTCGTAGACACGTGTAGACGACGGCCGCCTCCAGCCCCGGGTCCGCCATCGCGCCCGTGACCGTCGTCTCCACCACGGCCGCCCCTCGCACCCCCGTCAGCGAGCCCCCGCCTCTCACCGGCACGGTCGCGAGCAGACAGCCGGGGTGCCGGTCCAGCGTGTCGCGGATCCGGCGCCGCGCCTCGGCCGTCGTCGTCGCCGGGCTTCGGCGCACGAGGACGGAGGCGCTGGACGTCAGCCGGCCGTCCCGTTCCCGTTCCGCGTCGCACGCGAGGTGGACGAACGCGTCCCCGGTCTCGGCGCGGTCGCCGGCGGCCGCCGTCGGGTGGCGGCGGACGGTGATCACCGGTTCCTCCGACCCGGCCACCGTCGTCTCCACCGTCCAGGAGGAGACGACGGCCGCCTCGACGGAAGCCGGGGGCAGCCGCGGCGCGGAGGGCGCGGACGACGGTTCGGGCAGGCGGAGCAGCCGGTACAGGGCGGTCCGCAGACGGGCGTGCGCCGAGCCGGGATCCGCGAACGCCCGCCCGGCGACGGCGGCATGGTGTCCGGGCGTGTGCGTCGCGACGGCGTCCTCGATCTGCCGTCCGAGGTCTCCGTGCGGGTCCAGTCGCGGCGCCGTCGCACCCAGCAGCGCACCCGCCGTGCCCGGCACCGCGTCCTCGCCGAACGCCGCCAGCAGCACCGGCTTGCCGAGCGCCGCCCCGTAGAGCGTGACCGATCCGTGGTCGCCCACGACCGCGTCCGCCGCGACCAGCGCCGACCGCCAGGCGTGCACCGGTGGCATCAGCAGCAGCCCGGCCTCCAGGGCGGGGGCGAGTACGTTCCGTATCCGCCATTCCCCGTGTGCCGCCCGGATGTTGGGGTGCAGGACCGCCGCCACCCGGTACTCGTCGTGCGGCAGCGTCGCGAGCAGCCGTGCGGGCAGCCCGGGGTCGCGGGCGAGCAGGGAGGTCGGTCCCCAGGTGGAGCTGACGACGACCAGCCGTCGTCCGTCGTCGATCCCGAGCGCCCGGCGGTGCGCTGCGGCGTCCGGCAGGCTGCGGGTCAGTTCGTCGAGGCAGGGGTCCCCGACCAGCAGCGTGCGGCCGGAGGTCTCCGGGTGCGTGGTGAGGAGCTGTTTCTCCTGGTCCGGGTGCGAGACGGCGAGCCAGGCGCGACCGGTGGCCAGCAGGGCGTCCGGGACGACGCCGGAGAGCCGGGTCCCGGCGGTCCGGGAGTCGGGGACGAACTTCTGGAAGCCGATGCCGTGCGGCAGGACGAGCACGGGGCAGTCGCCGTCGGGGACGTCGACGTTCTCGCTCGCAGTGAGGATCAAGTCGGGTGATATGTCGGCCAGTTGGTGCCACGGCATGACGCGGCAGCCCGCGTCGTGGAGGAGGTCGGGGACGCCGTCGCCGAAGGCCGAGGTGGGGTCGTGGGCGAAGACGACGCTGACCCGGGCGTCACCGCGCAGCAGGGACGGCAGTGCCTCCAGGGCGCGGACGGTGGAGGTGACGGTGCGGGCGGCGACGACGAGCGTCCGGTCGCGGGGGAGGGTGCTCCAGCGGTGCGCGTCGTGGCCCACGGGGACGCGGAGCGGGCGCGGGAAGGGCGGGTTCGCGGTTCGCGGTTCGCGGTTCGCGGTTCGCGGTTCGCGGTTCGCGGTTCGCGGTTCGCGGTTCGCGGTTCGCGGTTCGCGGTTCGCGGTCATGTTGCCCCTATCGTCTTTCAAACCGCGTGACAACCTTCCGTCTTCCGTGGGACGACGGCACCCACCGTACCCGGGGCCCGAACCGCCCCCGTGTTAGCCTCGTGACCACCACATTCACCGGCTGTCCTCACGTCTCTCACCGCTGAAGCCGGGACCCGGTCCCGAACCCGTTCGCGCGGAGGACTCCACCCCATGCCCGTCACCCGGCTCCTCGACGTCCTGACGTGCCCGCACTGCGGGGAGCGGCTCGTCGTGGCCGACGGGTCGCTCCGCTGCTCCGCGCGGCACTCGTTCGACATCGCGCGCCAGGGCTACGTCGGGCTGCTCACCGGCAACATGAAGGCCGGGACGGCGGATTCCGCCGACATGGTGCGGGCCCGTACGGCGTTCCTCGGCGCCGGGCACTACGACCCGCTCGCCGCCGCGCTGGCCCGCGTCGTCGGACCGCTGGGCGGCGAGACCGTCCTGGACGCCGGCGCCGGCACCGGGCACTATCTCGCCGCCGTCCTCGACGCGCTGCCCGGGGCCGTCGGGCTGGGGCTGGACGCCTCCAAGTACGCGCTGCGGCAGGCGGCCCGCTGCCACCCGAGGGCCTGGGCCGCCACCTGGGACGTCTGGCGGCCGTTTCCGGTGCGCACCGGCTCCGTGGACGTCGTGCTCAACGTCTTCGCGCCGCGCAACGGGGAGGAGTTCCACCGGGTCCTGCGGCCCGGCCGCGGCGCGCTCGTCGTCGTCACGCCGACCCCGGCCCATCTGGCCGAACTCCGCGGCCCGCTCGGCCTGCTGGGCGTGGACTCCGCCAAGGAGGACCGGCTGGAGCGCACGCTGGGCGGGCGCTTCCGGGCCGAGGGGCGGTACGTGCACGAGCACACCGTCGACCTCGCCGCCGAGGATGTGGAGCACCTCGTGCTCATGGGGCCGAGCGCGCGGCACATCGCGCCGGAGGAACTCCGGGAGCGCGTCGGGGCGCTGCAACTCCCGGTCCGGACCACGGTCTCCTGCACCGTGTCCGTCCACCGTCCCGTGTGACGCAGATCATCCTCCGGGCGCCATCGATTCGATCTTCGGGTCGTGGCGTGCATGACAGGATCATGCGGTTCTTTACCTGCCAGTAACCGCAGTCCGCCCCCCGAGGATTCACCTTGCGCAAGCCCTACACAAGAGTGCTCTTCCCCGCCCTGACCGCCATGTCCCTGGCCGTGACCGGGTGTTCGGCGTCCGGCTCGGACCGGGCGAAGGCCGAGGAGCCGGCCTCCGCGCCGTCCGCCGCCGCCTCCGAGGCGCCCCAGGAGATGGCCGTCGCGGCCGCGCCGATGGGCGTCGCCGCGGCGCCCGCCGACGGGGGTGCCGCGCCGAGCGCGGTGGCGAGCCCGTCGTCCGCCGCGCCGCGGCGGCAGCAGGCGCACAGTCGGCGCTGCGCGTCGCCCTCGTACGACCAGGAAGAGCGGAACTGCCGTGCTCGCGCGGCCGCTGACACGAGAACGCCGGGCCGTCCGTCGGCCAAGCCGTCCCGCCTCCGCCTCCCGCCTCCGCCCTGCCCGCGAAGTCCGTCGCCGTGGGCGACGTCTTCGCCAGCGCGCCCGCGCCCGGCGCCCCGAACGGCGTCCTCGCCAGGTCACCAAGGTCGAGGGCACGACGGCCCAGGGCACGAAGGTCCGTACCGAGCCGGCCACGCTTCCGCGCGCTGCTCGGCTGACGCGAAGGCGGGCGGTCAGCGCGTCGCCGTCGACCCGTCGGCGGTCAAGGTCCAGCCGCTGGTGCCCGGGGTGAAGGTGTGCCTGGGCGAAAGCGGGGCGACCTGCGCTTCGGGCCGCAGGGCGCGAAGTTGCCGCTGGGCAGCCTGCGGTGGACGGTGGGCACGTCATCGCCACGGCGAAGGGCGCCCCCGCGTCCGCGAAGGCGTCCGTGAACGGCTTCGTGCAGCTGGCGCCCGAGGTCGACTTTCGCGTACGACGGCCGCGTACGGACGGGCGCGCGCCCGGCACGGCGTCGCTGGCGCTGGCCGGTGGACTGGAAGGGCGCGTGGGAGCTGAAGGGGCGGGCCGCCGCGTCGACGGAGAACGGCAAGCCGCTGCGGCTGCCGTTCGCGAAGCTGCACGCGACGCCGGTCATCCAGGTCGGACCGGTGCCGGTCGTCGTCAATGCGGACTTGACCTGCTACCTCCAGGTCGACGGTGACGGCAAGATCACTGTGGATGTGAAGCAGGACGTCAAGGGCGACTTCAAGGTCGGCGGCTCCTACAGCCGGGCGAAGGGCTGGGCGCCGGTCAGCCGGGCGAACCTGAAGGGCTCGCCGGTGAAGGCGTCCGCGTCGGCGGGCGGCAAGGTGAAGGCCGCGCTGGGTGCGGAGGCGGCGGTCGGGCTTTACGGGACTGTGGGGGTGGTGGGGAATCTGTCGCCTTATCTGCGGGCCGAGGGTGAGGTGCGGGGTGATGTCTCCAGTGACGGGAAGAAGTCGCTGAAGGGGAAGTGGGGGGCGTTCGGGGGGGTTGACCTGAACGGTGCGCTGCAGCATGCAGCTGAAGATTTTCGGGACGCCGATATTTGAGCGGCGGATGCCGTTGCCCGGGTTGCACCGGGAGTGGAAGCTGGCGGGTTCGCGGGCGTAGGGGTTTTCTCCCCGCCCCGCCCTTTCACCGTTTCCCGCGGGGGCTGCGCCCCTGTGCCACCCCCGCGGGGCGCGGGGCGCGCGGGGCCCGCGCTCCGCGCGGCGGGCGGGGCTCCGCCCCTGCACCCCGCCGGGGGCTTCGCCCCCTGGCCCCTGAAGCGCCCTCCGGGCGCTGTCCTCAAGCGCCGGACGGGCTGATTCAGCCCGTCCGGCGCTTGAGGACAATGCGGCGGAGCCGCATTGCGGGGTCCGGGGCGGAGCCCCGGAAGCAGGGGTGCAGGGGGGCGCAGCCCCCGCCGGGCGTGGGGGCTGCGCCCCCGCCCACCGCGGCGCAGCCGCGCTGCGGGGGCCCGGGGCGCAGCCCCGGGAGACACGGTGAAAGGGCGGGGGCGGGGAGCTACAAGCGATCCGCCACCCGCCGCGCCACCTCCGCCACATCCCCCCGCGGCCTCGTCGCATACGGCGGGCGTCGGCGCGTCCAGCCGTCCTCCAGGGCGAACCAGTCGATCGGCTTCGGCTTGCGGCCCGCCCGCAGTGCCGCCTCCAGCTCCGTGAAGTACGTCTTCCAGCGCAGCCGGTACAGGCCGCCGACCAGTCCCGCCCACTCCCGGTTCGCGTAATCGTGCAGCTTGCCGCCGTCCGCCGACGGGCGGGGGCCCCAGACCGTCAGCAGGGACACCGCGTCGTGCTCCAGGCGGTCGCGTTCCGCGGCGACGCGCCCCAGGACCGTGCCTCCGCGATCCAGCGGCCGAGCAGATGGCGCGGATCCGTGGCGGCCAGATCCTCCAGCAGGGTCATCAAGTCCAGCCACAGGGCGGTCAGTTCGCGGAAGCGGGAGAGCTCGCGCGCCTCGTACGCGCTCTTGATGCGCGGCAGCATCAGGCGGCTGCGGTTCGCCAGGCACTGCCCGTGCCACGTCCAGCAGGTCGTAGCGGTACGCCGAACTGCGCCGCAGCCCCGGCGCGACCGCCAGCAGTGCGGGCAGCGCCTCCTCGAACTCGCTGCCTTGTAGCGGAGTTCGCGAGGCGACCACGCGCCGCCCCGGTTGACCGCCAGGTCCGGCCGCGCCCCGAACAGCCGTCGGCCGCTCGCTCCAGCCGTCCGCTCGCGTCGTCCCGTACGCCGTCCGCCGCAGGACGTCCCAGGCCCGTGCCGCCGAGCGGTCGGCGGCGCCGTAGCGCTGTGCACGGGCCAGCGGGCGAAACCAGTCGGCCAGGTCGACCGACCCGTCCGTCCACGCCAGGTCGGAGAAGAGCGCGAGCCCCGCCGGGTTGTTGTCCGCGGACTCCGGCATCAGCGCGATGCCGTTCAGGGCGCCTGCCCTGCTTGGTGCGCCAGCGGTGGTAGAGGGAGGCCCAGTCGCGGGTGTTGGCGCCCATCGCCGTGTGCCCGCCGAAGTTCCAGATCGTGCCGAAGGCGTACGGCGTGCCGCCCCAGTCCTTCTCGCGGTCCGTGACGTACGGGTAGTGGTCGGGGATGCCGTCCAGGATGAGCATCTTCGAGCGGTCGGCGGCGTCGAGGATCTCGCGGCGGGGGTTGTTCTGCCAGCCGAGGACGGCCCATACGGCGCCCGGTGTGCGCGGTGCGCAGCGCCTTCTCCACGGCGCGGGCCGCGGCGCCGACGGGTACGGGGCCCGGGGTGCCGCCCTCGTGCAGGAGGTCCATCTTGTACATGGACGTCGGGCCCAGCAGCTCCTGCTGCACCCGGTAGAAGGTGCGGGCGACGCGCGTGAAGTGCGGTGTGCGCGGGTCGAGCCAGTCGGGTCTGCGGAAGCCGGCCCAGTCGCCCTGGGGGACGGTCCGGGCGCCGTCGTGGCGGTCGGCGAAGCCGGGCGGCACGGGTGCCGTAGTAGCCGGGGAGGACCGGGGTCATGCCCAGTTCGCGCAGGCGCCGCACGATCTTCCGGGCGAGGGCGGCGCGCGGCGGTCGAGGAGGGCCAGCGACACCGGGCCGCCGAAGGCGCTCATGTTCTGCATCAGCCACCAGGGCTGATGGGCCCGGGCCCGGAACCCAGGCGCGCACTTACCGCGTCCGAGTAACCGTGTTCGACGAACGTTCGATGGTAGACGGCGTCGGCCCCCGCGTAGACGAGCACATTCGTTGAAGCCGTGCAGGGCCAGGACGTCGATCTCGCGTTCCCAGTAGTCCCAGTCGCGGTAGGGGCCGGTGTAGCCGTCGTTGGTGTCGTTGAGCGCGAAGCGGTGGCGGACGTTGGCCGTCGCGGCGAGGGCGCGGCCGACGGCCGGGAGCGTCGCCGGCAGGTCGGTCTGCTCGCCGGCCCAGGAGAAGTGCGCGTGGGCTCTCTCCCGCAGATAGCGGTGGAAGCCGGTGAGCTGGACGGCCGGAGCGGTGCCCTCGACGAGGATCCGGCCCGCCGCCCCCGACACCCGGAAGGCGTCCGCACCGCCCCGCCGGGGCACGGTCCGGAAGGTGACCTGGCGGTGGTGGCGGGGCAGCAGCCGGGGCCAGCGCCGCGGCGGCCGCACCGCCCGACCGGCGTCCCGGCCGAGGCCGGGGCGGTGCCCATGGCCCCGAGGGCCGCGGAGCCCGCGAGGGCGCCGAGGATCGTGCGGCGGGCGATGTGCATGGGTGACCTCCGGAGCGGCATCGGCTACGGCGCGGACCACTGGAGCGCCGAGATCCTATGAGCCGACGACTCACGAACGTCAAGACCGCGGGAGGCGAATCCGTCCCACGCGATAACATTTGACGCGAATGGCCCTGTACGGGGCATGATTCCGTCGCCCGTTCGGACCGCCCGGCCCCGAGGAACCCGTGCCACGACCCACCGCCGCCGGTGTGCTCGTGTTCTCCTCGCCGGTGCCCTGCTCACCGCGCTCACCGCCTGTTCCGAACCGGGCGGTCCCTGGACGTGAGCGGACCCGGCGCGACCCCCGCCGCCACGCCCGAACTGCCCGTCCACATCAGCGAGGGCCCCGGCCGCCCCCTGCTCCTTCGCCCCGCGGCCTTCGAGATCGAAGGCAGCGTCCGCTGACCGGGCTGCGCTGGGTCTCCTGGGGCGGACCGGTGGCCGAGGCGACCGGCGGGGTGTCCGGCGGCTGGTGCGCGCCCGGCTGCCGGCGGAAGCCGTTCCGGGTCCGCGTTCGGCTCGGGGGGCTCGTGGGGCAGGATCACCGGGCGTACTACAGCCGGGCCTCCGTCACGGCCGACGGGCTCCCGGCCCCGCAGCAGGCCGGGCTGAGTGATCTGCGGCTCTTCGTACCGAAGCGTCGGCCCCGCTAGACCGCCGTCAAGGAGCCTTGACCCATGGGACTGAGAACGAAGATCGGTGTGGCGATCACCGTCACCGCCGCGCTGGTCGCCGTCCTCATCGGGTTCGTGGTGCACCACCGCACGGCCGTCAACCAGCTCGCCACCGCCCGCGAGATGATCACCTCCCGGCTCGCCTCCGCCGTCGAGGACCATGCCGCCGGCTTCGACCGCCCGCACACCCTGATCAACCCCGCCGGCATCCCGGAGCCCCTGCGGCACGCCGCGGAGGACCGGAAGATGGCCACCTATCTGGACCGCGCCGGTCCCGAACCCGTCATCTGGGCGGCCACCCGCCTCGGCGACGACCTCATCGTCCTCAAGCGCCCCTACAACCGCGAGACCCGCAACATCCAGGACCTCGACGACGTCCTGTGGACGGCCGGCGGACTGGGCACCGCCTTCTCCGGGATCGTCGGCGTCAGCCTCGCCGCCTTCGCCGGCCGCCGCATCGACGCCTCCGCCCGCACCGCCGAGCGCATCGCCGAGGGCGACCTCACGGCGCGGCTGCGCCCGCGCGGCGGCAAGGACGAGATCGCCCGGCTCACCGTCGCCGTCAACCGCATGGCCGACGCGCTCGCCGCCCGCCTCCAGGCCGAGCGCGAGGTGACCGCCAACATCGCCCACGAACTGCGCACCCCCGTCGCCGGGTTGGTCGCCGCGGCCGCGCTGCTGTGCCGCCCGGCCGCCCGGCCGAGATGGTCCAGGAGCGGGCGCGGCGCGTGCGGACCCTGGTCGAGGACGTCCTGGAGGTGGCCCGGCTGGACGCGGACGCCGAGCGCGCCGACACCGAGGTACGGGCGCTGGGCGACCTGGCCCGCCGGGCCGTCGCCGCGGTCACCGCCGCCGCCGGGCCCGGCCGGGCCCCGGCCGAGGTCCGCGTCGTGCGCGACAGCCTCGTCGAGACGGACCCGCGCCGCGTCGAGCGGATACTGACCAACCTGGTCACCAACGCGTTCCGGCACGGCGCCGGGCCGGTCGTCGCCGAGGTGGACGACGGCGTGGTCCGGGTCCGCGACGGCGGCCCCGGCTTCCCGCACCAGCTCCTGGTCCACGGCCCGCAGCGCTTCCGCACGGACTCCGGCTCGGGCCTCGGGCTGGGCCTGACCATAGCGACGGGCCAGGCCCGGGTGCTGGGCGCCCGGCTGGCCTTCGAGAACCCGGAGGACGGCGGGGCGCAGGCGGTCCTGGACCTGCGGGGGGCCGTCCGCGGTCCAGTGCCCGACTAGAGCGGCTTGGCGTAGCAGCGGCAGCCGGCCTCGAACCGGTACACCCCGAACTTGGCCGTCGCGCGCGTAGCCCGAGGACACGTAGAGCGCGATCGCCTCCGGCTGCCTGGACCCGGTCTCCAGCACCATCCGCGTCCGCCCCGCCGCGCGCGCGTCGCTCTCCAGCTCGGCGAGGACCCGCCGGGCCAGCCCGAGCCCGCGCGCCCGCGGGATCACGTACATCCGCTTGATCTCGGCGTCGCCGTCGGCGTACCCCTCCTCCGCGTCCTCCCACGCGCGCCAGCCGCCGGTGGCCACGGGCGTGCCGTCGTCCTCGTAGGCGATGAGATATAGGCCACGCGGCGGGGCGAAGTGGGCGGGCTCCAGCGGGGTGACGTCGCCGTCGTCGTGGTAGCGGCGGCGGTACTCCTCCTGCACCTCGTCATTGAGTTTCACGGCGTCCGGGTGGTCGAAGGCCACGGGCAGTATCCGCATCCCGGGATCGTACGAGCGGCCGGGCCCGGCGCGACAGGGCCGTCCCGGAAGTCGGTATCGTGCCGGAATGCTCACTGTGACGTCCGTGAATGTGAACGGCCTGCGCGCCGCGGCCAAGAAGGGCTTCGTGGAGTGGCTGGCGGCCACCGAGGCCGACGTGGTCTGCCTCCAGGAGGTCCGCGCCGAGCCCCACCAGCTCCCCGACGAGGTCCGCGAGCCCGAGGGCTGGCACGTCGTCCACGCCCCGGCCGCCGCCAAGGGCCGCGCGGGCGTCTCGGTCTACTCGCGCCGCGAGCCGGACGCGGTGCGGATCGGCTTCGGATCGGCCGAGTTCGACGGCAGCGGCCGCTATGTCGAGATCGACCTGCCCGGCGTCACGGTCGCCAGCCTCTACCTCCCCTCCGGCGAGGTCGGCACGGAGCGCCAGGACGAGAAGGAGCGGTTCATGGCCGAGTTCCTCCCGTACCTGGTCTCCCTCAAGGCGCGGGCCGCCGCCGAGGGCCGCGAGGTCGCCGTCTGCGGCGACTGGAACATCGCCCACCAGGAGGCCGACCTCAAGAACTGGAAGGCCAACCGCAAGAGCGCCGGCTTCCTCCCCGAGGAGCGGGACTGGCTCACCAAGGTCTTCGAGGAGTACGTGGACGTCGTCCGCGCCCTCCACCCGGACGTCGCCGGTCCGTACTCGTGGTGGTCCTACCGCGGCCGCGCCTTCGACAACGACTCGGGCTGGCGCATCGACTACGTCGTCTGCTCGCCGGGGCTGGCGGAGCGGGTGCTCAAGGCCCGCGTCGAGCGGGCCGCGTCGCACGCGGAGCGGTGGAGCGACCACGCGCCGGTGACGGTCGTCTTCGAACGCTGAGTGCTCGCAGGACATTTGTCCTGCTCAGGAGAGTTTCTTCGGCTCTGCTGCGGCCGACGGCACCGTTCGTAGTGTCGTCGGCATGACACAGGAATCGCTGGTTTCCGGAAGGAGGCCGCGGACCGGGTCCGCGGTCAACTTCTCCCATGTGACGAAGAGTTACGGTGACGTCCATGCCGTCTCGGGCCTCGATCTGGCCGTCGACCGCGGCGAGACGGTCGCCCTGCTCGGCCCCAACGGCGCCGGGAAGTCCACCACCGTCGGCATGCTGCTGGGCCTGCTGCCCCACGACGGCGGAACCATCGGCCTGTTGGGCACGGACCCGCACGAGGCGGTGCACGCGGGCCGGGTCGGCGCGATGCTCCAGGACGGCGGCCTGATCCCCCGGGTCACCGTCAGGGAGCTCGTCGAGTTCGTGCGCGGCACCTACGCCGCGCCCATGGAGCTCGGACGGATCCTGGAGACCGCCCGGCTCACCGAACTGGCCGGCCGCCGGGCCGACAAGCTCTCCGGCGGCCAGGCGCAGCGGGTCCGCTTCGCGCTGGCGCTGTGCGGCAACCCCGAGTTGATCGTCCTCGACGAGCCGACCGCCGCGCTGGACGTCACGTCCCGCCGCGAACTGTGGCAGACCATGGCCGCCTACGCGGCGCTCGGCAACACGCTGCTCTTCTCCACCCATTACCTGGAAGAGGCCGACGAGTACGCCGAGCGCATCGTTGTCATCGACCGGGGGAGAGTGCTCGCCGACGGCACCGGCGCCGAGTTGAAGAGGAGCGTCGGCGGCAGGACCGTCGGCATCGACCTCGGCGACCGGGACCCGGGGGGTTTCCGCCGACTGCCCGGCGTCACCGGCGTCGAGGTCCGTGGCGCGCGGCTCCTCCTGAGCACGGACGACGCCGACCTCACCGTCACCGAGCTCGCCCGGCTCGGCGCGCTGCGGAACGTCGAGGTCACCGGCGGCGGCCTCGAAGCGGCCTTCCTCGCCCTGACCGGTGCCGACGCGGGGAGCGGTGTGTGATGTTGCTCGGTTACCTCCGGCTGGAGCTGCGCCGTACGGTGCGCGACGGCGGCTTCCTGATCATGTCCCTCGCGGCCCCGGTCCTGATGTACCTGCTGACCAGCCACCTCGGCGGCGGACACCCCTCCCACGCGGAGCAGGTCCGCACCATGGCGGGCCTCGCTGGCTTCGGCGCCCTCGGTGCCGTCATGACCACCTCCGGCGGCATCGCCGAGGACAGGAAGGCCGGCTGGCTGCGCCAGTTGCGGCTGACGCCGCTGCCCACCCGGACCGTGGTGATCGGCCGCGGCGTCGCCGCGATGTTCCTGGCCCTGCCGCCGGTGCTGGCGGTCGGCCTGGTGGCCGGTGTGGTCAACGGCGTATCGCTGAGCATCGCCGAATGGGCGGGCACGCTGGCCCTGTTGTGGGTGGGCATCGTGCCCGTCGCGATGCTCGCGCTCGGCTGCGGCTACCTGGTGGAGGGCGCCAAGGCGCACTCCGTCGGCCTCGTCTCCTATCTCCTGCTGTCGGTGGTCGGCGGCCTGCTGATCGACAAGGGGAACTTCCCGCGCCGGCTGGCCGGGGTCTCCGAGTGGACCCCGGTCAACCGCTACAAGCAGCTGGCGACGGATCTGGCGCTCGGCCATCCGCTGAGCGGTGCGGCGCTGGCCGTCCTGCTGGCGTGGAGCGTCGTACTGGGTGCGTTCGCGGTCCTCGGTTACCGCAGGGGCGCGACGGCGTGACGGGCCGCGGGCCCGCTCACAGGCCGATCGTCGCGAGCGCCGGGCGGAAGCTCGTGTTGTCGCCGTCGATCGGCTGCGGGCCGGTCCAGGTACCGCTGTCCCGGTAGATGCGGTTCCACCAGATCCGTTCGTCGCCCGCGACGCCCTTCCACGTCATGTGGACCCAGCCGCCGTACACGGCGAGGGCCGGGCCCGTGCTCGTGTTCGCACCGGGTACGGGCTGCGGGGTCGTCCAGGACGACGCGCTCGGGTAGAGCCGGCTCCACCAGATCCGCTGGTCGCCCTCCACGCCCTTCCAGGCCATGTGCAGGCCCCCGCCCACCGTGCCCGCCAGGGCGACGCCCGCGCTGGTGAACGCGCCGTCGATCGGCTGCGGACCGGTCCAGTTGTCGGCGCCCGAGTCGCCGCCCCGGTAGATGCTCCACCAGACCCGCTGGTCGCCCGCGACGCCCTTCCACACCATGTGGGGTTCGCCGTACGAACCGATGTGGTTGACCGCCACGGCGGGCGCGAAGCTGGTGTTGGCGCCCGGCACCACCTGCGGACCGGTCCAGCCCCTGAAGTAGCTGTTCCACCAGATCCGTTCGTCGCCCGCGACGCCCTTCCAGGCCATGAAGACGCCGGCGTACGGGGCGAGGGCGGGGCCGACGCTGCTGTTCGCGCCGGGGACGGGTTGCGGTCCCGCCCATGTGTTGCCGTCGAACCGGTTCCACCAGATGCGTTCGTCGCCCTCCACGCCCTTCCACGTCATGTGGAGGGCGTTGCCGCCGGACGGTCCCGCGAGGGCGACGCCGTGGCTGCCGAACGCGCCGTCGATCGGCTGCGGGCCGGACCAGTAGTCGCCGCCGCCCTGCAGGGAGCTCCACCAGATGCGCTGGTCGCCTGTGACGCCCTTCCAGGCCATGAAGGTGCTGCCGTCGCCGACGCCGGCCCGGGCGGGAGCGGTGCCGAGGGCGGTCGTCGCCGCCGCGGCGGCGGCAGAGCCGCCCAGGCGGAGCAGGGTTCTTCGCTTCACGAGGTCTCCTCGGGTGGATGTGGAGAGCGTTCGGTGAATGGAGCGGTGGCTCAGGCGCTACTCTCGGCCGCACGTGAGTGGTACAACGGCCTTGCGAGGCTTGGGAGTTAGGCTATGGCCAACGCTAGTCGGTTCGGGAGCCCCCGGTTCGGTTGGGACTTCTTCGGTTCGGAACTGAAGGTCCACCGGGAGGCGGCGGGGCTCACTCAGCAGGCGCTGGGCGAGAAGGTGTTCTGCTCGGGGTCGTACATCGGCCAGTTCGCGACGGGCGTGCGCAAGCCGCAGTTGGAGATCGCTGCGCGGATCGACGTGGTCCTGGAGACCGGTGGCCTCTTCGAGCGCATGTGCAAGGAGCTGATCAACAGGTCCCCCTATGCCTCCTACTTCGCAGAAGCGGCACATCTCATGGGGTTGGCCACCTCCATCCGGGAGCACGCATCCACCTTCATCCCGGGCCTGTTGCAGACACCTGATTACGCCCGGGCCGTCTTCCTGTCGTCCTTCCCGCTCGAGCCGGAGGAAAGGATCCAGATGTGGATCACCGGGCGAATGGAGCAAGGGCGCATCCTTGACAGCCCAACGCACCCCTCGGTGTGGGTCGTCCTCAGTGAGAGCGTGCTTCGGTACAAGGTCGGCGGCGCTGCTGTGATGCACGAGCAACTGAAGTGTGTGGCTTCGCTCGTGCGCAAGCGCCGTGTTGGCGTCCAGGTGCTCCCATTCGACGCGGGTGCTCCGGCGGTGGATGCGCTGCTCACGCTGATGACCTTTGCGGACGCTCCCCCGGTGGCCTATACGGAGGGGCCCATGGTCGGCAACCTGCTCGACGGCCCGGCCATGGTGGCCCAAGCCGTGCGGCTCTACGACCTCGCTCGCACCGCGGCACTGCCGCTGGGAGAGTCCCTGGACCTGATCGAATCCGTGGCAGAGGAGTATGTGCATGAATGCGGCACATGAAATGACGTCTGCGGTGTGGCGCAAGAGCAGCCACAGCAACGGCGGCGACGGAACCGGTGGGGGATCGTGCCTCGAACTCGCCGACAACATACCGGGCCTGTTACTCGTTCGGGATTCCAAGTGGCGTAAGAGCAGCTACAGCGGGGGCGGTGACGGCACCGGCGGCAACGACTGCGTCGAAGTCGCCGACAACATACCCGGCCTCACGCCCGTACGGGACTCCAAGTCCCCCCATCCCACCCTCACTTTCCCCACCCCCTCCTGGGCCGCCTTCGTCGCCCGACTGGCCTGAAGCGAACCTCGACCCACCTCCCCCTCCCGTGCCACGATCAAGGATGCCCATCGAGCTGAACCACACCATCGTCCACTCCCGCGACAAGCACGCCGCCGCCGCGTTCCTCGCGGACCTCCTCGGGCTCGAAGTCGGGCCGGAGACGGGCCCGTTCGTCCCCATAGCCCTGGTCAACGGCGTGACGCTCGACTTCATGACCAGCCCGCACCCGGACATCGCCGAGCAGCACTACGCCTTCCTCGTCTCGGACGCGGAGTTCGACGCGACCCTCCAGCGCATCAAGGACGCCGGCGTGACCCACTACTCCGGTCCGGCGCTGGACGTGCCCAACGCCATCGGCCGCCACAACGGCCGCCGCGGCACGTACTTCAAGAGCCCGGACGGGCACGTCCTGGAGATCCTCACCGCGGGCTGACGCCGTCGTCCAGCCATGCCTCGACGTCCGCGCGCACGCGCCGGTCCATCGCGAGGGCGACCTCCGCCTCGACCACCGTCCGGGCCAGCGGCCGCAGCCGGTTCAGGATGCGCTGGACGCTTTCGACGGCGTCGGGGGACGGAGGGGCGGCCTCCGGCAGAATGTGCTCGCGGACGAGCGAGGTGAACGTCGCGGCGAGCGCGTCCGCGTGGACGCGGATCTCCCGCCCGGCGGCCAGTATCACCGGGAGGGGGACGCCCTCGCGGACGAGCCGCCGCGACACGTCCAGCAGCCGGCTGCTGACGTGCACCAACTCCTCGCCGTCCACGGCGAGATACCCGATGTCGAGGGAGGCGGCGAGGTTCTCCGCGGTCGCCTCGCCCGCGAAGTGGTCGAGGAGTTCCTCCGGCGTGAGGCGGACCAGCGTCTCGCGGGACCAGGGTGCCGAGATCGCGCCGCCCAGGCCGAGGATCTCGGCCACCCCGCGCCCGCCCTCGAAGGCGGCGATCAACTCGGCGATGCCGCCCAGCGTGTGGCCGCGTTCCAGAAGCGCCGCGATCGTGCGCAGCCGGGCCAGGTGATGGTTGTCGTACCAGGCGATGCGCCCCTCGCGCCGGGGCGGGGGTATGAGCTTGCGCTCGCGGTAGTAGCGCAGGGTGCGGACGGTGATGCCGGCCGCCTCGGCGAGCTCGGTCATCCGGTACTCACGCTGCGGTGGCGGGGTTTTCTCGTCGGTGCTCACCCGGGAAGCGTAGGCGCCCGCGCAAGCGCGACTCGCGGTAACTTCCTTGCGCAGAACCCCTACCGAACGGTAGGCCGCTGCCCTACCCTCGCACCGTGCCAGCAATCACTGGCACAGTCCTTGGGGCGATCCGGGAGGCGATGGCGTCATGGCCGTTCAGGTTCGGGTGGCGGTGATCGGGTCCGGCTTCGGCGGACTGGGTGCCGCGGTGCGGCTCCGGCGCGAGGGGGTGACGGACTTCGTCGTCCTGGAGCGGGCGGACGCGATCGGCGGCACGTGGCGGGACAACACGTATCCCGGCTGCGCGTGCGACGTCCCCTCGCACCTGTATTCGTTCTCGTTCGCGCCGAACCCGGAGTGGCCGCGCAACTTCTCCGGCCAGCCGCACATCCGGGCGTATCTGGAGGGCGTCGCGGACGCGTACGGGCTGCGGCCGCACATCCGGCTCGACTCGGAGGTGCTGAGCGCCCGTTGGGACACGGAGGAGCTGCGCTGGGAGCTGGAGACGGCGTCGGGTACGTACCTCGCCGACGTCGTCGTCTCGGCGACCGGACCGCTGGCGGATCCGAAGGTGCCGGAGATCCCCGGTCTGAGTTCCTTCCCGGGGCCGGTCTTCCACTCCTCCCGGTGGGACCACGACGTCGAACTGCGCGGCAAGCGCGTGGCGATGGTCGGCACGGGCGCCTCGGCCATCCAGATCGTCCCCGGCATCCAGCCGGAGGTGGAGCGGCTCACGCTCTTCCAGCGGACGCCGCCCTGGGTGCTGCCGCGCGCGGACCGGCGCATCACCGCGCCCGAGCGCTGGCTGCACAGCCGGGTGCCGGCGACGGGCGCCCTGCGCCGTGGACTGCTGTGGGGCATCCGGGAGTTGCAGGTGGGGGCGTTCGCCAAGAAGCCGGACCGGCTCGGCTTCGTCGAGGCGCTGGCCAAGGCGCAT
>NZ_BAAAXZ010000019.1:0-22360 GCF_039535865.1 Streptomyces thioluteus | reverse complement strand
GGGTCTCCCCGGAAGAAACGGTGAAAGGGCGGGCCAGGGGCACCCCTCACAAAACCTCAGCCCACCCCATCCGGATCCGCCCGATCCAGCGCCGGCCGAGCCCCCGGCGTGAACTCGTTCAACAGGTAATCCGCCGCCGCGGTATCCGTGACCAGACTGGTCACCAGACCCGACCGCAGCACCGCCCCGATGGCGGCAGCCTTCCGCTGGCCCCCCGCGATCGCCACGACCTCCGGTATCCGCCGCAGCCGGTCCGCCTCGACCGTGATGCAGCGCTCCCCGAGGTCACGGCCGATCCGCCGGCCCTCCGCGTCGAAGAGGTGGGCCGACATCTCGGCCGCGGCGCCCAACGACGCGTAGTGGGCCCGCTCGTCCTCCGACAGCATGTCGTACACCGTCGAGATCCCCGGCTCCCAGGAGCCGATGGAGACGGCCGCGACGGTGACCTTGTCGAAGTAGTCGAAGGCCCGCGCGATGCCCGTCTGGCCGCGCAGCGCGGCCGCGGTGGCCGGGTCGGGCAGCAGCATCGGCGCATAGATCGGGTGCGCCTCGCCGCCGGAGACCTGGGCAGCCCTGCGGACGGCCTCCACCGAGCCGCGCTCGGCGGTGCCGGCGTCGTAGACGCCCGTCAGCTGGACGACCGTGCACGGCGGCAGCCGGTGCAGGGCGGCGGCCATGTGGATGGTGGACCGGCCCCAGGCAAGGCCCAGCACGTCGCCCTCGTGCACCAGCTCGCCGAGGAGGCCGGCCGCCACCTCGCCGAGGTTCTCCGGGTCGGGAGCGTCGTCGGCCGCGTCGGCCGGGGACTCGACGACGACCGCGTGCCGCAGCCCGTAGCGGGAGCGCAGCGCATCGGAGCGCTCCGCGTCCAGCTCGGCGGGCACCCGGATCTCGATGCGCACCAGATCGCGTTCGAGCGCCGTCTCCAGGACCCGGGCCACCTTGAAACGGCTGACGCCGAACTCCTCGGCGATCTGGATCTTGGACTTGCCCTCCAGATAGAAGCGGCGGGCCATGGCCGCCGCCTGCACGAGCTCGGCGGGCCCCATCGGCGTCACTGAACGGCCCGTCGACACCGCGTTCTCCTCACTGCTGTCTTCTCGCTGTGGACTCGACCGTCATCCTGTCAGAAACGGCGGGTCCTCGATCTCGCTCCGGCCCGGGGCCGGGGGCCTCAGTGGGCGCAGGCCCAGGGTGCGGCGGTGGTGGCCGTCTCCGCGAGCTCACGCAGTGAGCGTACGGCGGCCGCCGGGTCATCGGTACCGTAAACGGCCGATCCCGCCACGAACACGTCCGCACCGGCATCGGCGCAGCGCTCGATGGTCTCGGCCGAGACGCCGCCGTCCACCTGGAGCCAGAGCTCCAGCCCGTGCCGGTCGATCAGCTGCCGGGTGCGGCGGATCTTGGGGAGCATGATGTCGAGGAACTTCTGGCCGCCGAAGCCGGGCTCGACGGTCATGATCAACAGCATGTCGAGCTCGGGGAGCAGGTCCTCGTAGGGCTCGATGGGCGTCGCGGGCTTCAGCGCCATGGACGCCCGGGCCCCCTTGGCCCGGATCTCCCGCGCGAGCCGCACCGGGGCGGCGGCGGCCTCGGCGTGGAAGGTGACGGACCCGGCGCCCGCCTCGACGTACTGCGGGGCCCAGCGGTCCGGGTCCTCGATCATCAGGTGGCAGTCCAGCGGAGTGTCGGTGGCCCGGCTGAGCGACTCGACGACCGGGACCCCGAGCGTGAGATTCGGGACGAAGTGGTTGTCCATGACGTCGACATGGAGCCAGTCGGCGCCCTTGACGGCCTCCGCCTCGGCGGCGAGGCGGGCGAAGTCCGCGCTCAGGATGCTGGGGTTGATCTGGACGGTCATGCCCCAAGCCTGCCATGCCGCGGGGCCGTGCCTCGCACGGCCCCCGGCTGCGACAAGGCCCCGCCGTCAGGCCGTACGGCGCAGAAGTGCCAGGTACATGGCGTCGGTGCCGTGCAGGTGGGGCCAGAGCTGGACGTCGGGACCGTCCCCGAGGGCCGGGACGCCGGGCATCAGCGGACGGGCGTCGATCCACTCGGCCTCGACGCCCTGCCGCTTGAGGACGTCCTCGACCACGGCCCGGGTCTCCGCCGGGTGCGGGGAGCAGGTCGCGTAGCCGACGACGCCGCCGACGCGGACGGCGCGCAGGGCCTCGCGCAGCAGGTCGCGCTGGAGGGGACCGAACCCGGCCACGTCCTCCGGGCGCCGCCGCCAGCGGGCCTCCGGGCGGCGGCGCAGGGCGCCCAGGCCGGTGCAGGGCACGTCGACGAGGACGCGGTCGAAGGTGCCCTCGCGCCACGGCGGGCGGGTGCCGTCGGCGGTGACGACCTGGTACGGGC
This sequence comes from Streptomyces thioluteus, assembly GCF_039535865.1. Taxonomy (NCBI): domain Bacteria; kingdom Bacillati; phylum Actinomycetota; class Actinomycetes; order Kitasatosporales; family Streptomycetaceae; genus Streptomyces; species Streptomyces thioluteus. The sequence goes on along the minus strand of NZ_BAAAXZ010000019.1, from coordinate 20,002 downwards.
CCGGGTTGCCGGCCAGGGCGCGGCCGACCAGACGGGCGCGGTGCGGCTGCCGTTCGGCCGCCAGCAGGGCGGCGCCGCGGCCGGCCGCGAGGGCGCCGAGCAGGGCGGCCTTGCCGCCGGGTCCGGCGCAGCCGTCGAGCCAGCGGGCGTCCGGGCCGTCCACCGGGGCGGCGGCCAGGGCCAGGGCGACGAGCTGACTGCCCTCGTCCTGGACCCCGGCGCGGCCCTCGCGCACGGCGTCGATCGCGCCGGGCTCACCGCCCTCGGTGAGCCGCACGGCCTGCGGCGACCAGCGGCCCGGCAGCGCGTGGTCCGTGCCGACATCGGCCAGCAGTTCGTCGGCGGCGATGCGGCCGGGGCGGGCGACCAGCGTCACCTCGGGGCGCTCGTTGTCCGCCTCCAGCAGGTCCTCGATCCCGGCGCGGCCGCCGCCGAGCGCGTCCCACAGCGCGGAGACGATCCAGCGCGGGTGGGAGTGGACGACGGCGAGATGCTCCTCGGGGTCCTCGTCGTAGGGCGGGGCGACCCGCTCCAGCCAGCCGTCGAGGTCGTGCGCCGTGACCTTGCGCAGCACGGCGTTGACGAACTTCGCCCGGCCGTCGCCGAGGACGCAGCGGGCCAGTTCGACGGTGGCGGACACCGCCGCGTGCGGCGGGATGCGGGTGCCGAGGAGCTGGTGGACGCCGAGACTGAGCACGTCCAGCACCGGCGGGTCCACCTCGCGCAGCGGGCGGTCGACGCAGGCCGCGAGGACGGCGTCGTAGGTGCCCTGGCGGCGCAGCGTGCCGTAGACCAGCTCGGTGGCCAGCGCCGCGTCGCGGTGGTCGAAGCCGTCCTTCTCCCGGGCCTTGCGCAGCAGCGGCGGGAGCACCAGGTTCGCGTACGCGTCCCGCTCGTCGACGGCCCTCAGCGCCTCGAAGGCGAGGATCCGGACCGGGTCCTTCTGGGGCCGGCGGTGCGGTTTCGCGGGGCGGCCGTTCTTCCGACGAGGCGGCTGATCGTTCACTGAAGGTGCTCCGGAGCTGGGATGACGAAGGGGTCCAGCCTACGCGGCCGCCCCGTCACCCAGCTTCTCGCCCGGGCGATGCGCACGCCGCGGGCCCAGTCGGCGGCCTTCATCGGCTTCTTCCCCTGCGGCTGCACCCACAGCAGCTCGACGGCGTGCGAACCGGTGCCGACGTGGACGGAGTTCTTGCCGGCCGCGAGCTCGCCGGGCGCGAGGCCGGTGCGGTCCGCGGTGAGCGCCACCGACATCACCTTCAGCCGCTCGCCGCGGAAGACCGTCCAGGCGCCGGGGGCGTGGGGCGCAGCCGCGGACGACGCGGTCGCAGCGCAGGGCGGGGGCGGACCAGTCGATCCGGGCGTCCTCGACGCTGATCTTGGGGGCGAGCGAGACGCCCTCGGCGGGCTGCGGGACGGCCTTCAGGGTGCCGTCCTCGATGCCGTCCATGGTGGCGGCGAGCAGCCCGGAGCCGGCGAAGGCGAGCCGGGTCAGCAGGTCACCGCTGGTGTCGGTGGGGCGGACCTGCTCGGTGAGGACGCCGAAGACCGGTCCGGAGTCCAGCCCCTCCTCGATGCGGAAGGTGGAGGCGCCGGTCACCTCGTCGCCGGCCAGCACCGCGTGCTGGACGGGGGCGGCGCCGCGCCAGGCCGGGAGCAGGGAGAAGTGGAGGTTGACCCAGCCGTGGACGGGGATGTCGAGCGCGGCCTTGGGCAGCAGGGCACCGTAGGCGACGACGGGGCAGCAGTCGGGCGCGATCTCGCGGAGGCGGGCGAGGAAGTCCTCGTCGCGCGGCTTGTTCGGCTTGAGCACCTCGATGCCGGCCTCCTCCGCGCGCGCGGCGACGGGGCTGGCGACCATGCGGCGGCCGCGTCCGGAGGGGGCGTCGGGCCGGGTGACGACGGCGACGACCTCGTGGCGGTCGGAGGCGAGCAGGGCGTCGAGGGCGGGGACGGCGACCTCGGGGGTACCGGCGAAGACAAGCCTCATGGGTGGCGAACACTACCTCTCACGCGCCGAGCGGGACGGCGCACCAGTCTAGGGGCGGGCCCGTACGCAAGGGGCGCGCGGGGCGGTGCACGCCTCATTCCGGCGGATGTGCGCCCCCATACCGTGACCCGTCCGGCCTTGGCGCGTTGGGTCAATCGTTGGGTCAAGAGAGATTGACCGGCCAGCAGCGGGCCGCGGCCGCGGCCCGCTGTCGTCAATCGTCAACTCTCGTTCCCCGACGTCCCGTTCACCGCCGGTCCGAGAGGCTTGTTGATGCCCGACCACGCCACCCATGACGCCCAGGCGCGAGCCAGTCTGCATCTTCTGGTCCGGGACATCGAGCGGGTCCGCCGACAGGTGGACGCGCTGCGTACCCTGACCGCTCAGCTGGGCAATGTCTACCGTCCACGCCGTACGGGTCCCTCCGCGGGCTTCGTGGTCTACGGCCGGGCCCCGGCGCCGACCGTCCGGCTGGCCCAGGAGCTGCGGGACAGCGTCGAGACGCTGGTCACGGCGGCGGTGGACTTCGACCGCTCGCTGGGCTTCTCGTGGGACGCGGTGGGGTCGGCGCTGGGCGTCACCAAGCAGGCGGTGCACCGCCGTTACGGCGCCCGCCGGGCGAACGGCCAGAACTCCGCGGACAACGCGCCCGCGGAGCAGAACGCGACGGTCGCCGCGGCGGCGGTGCCGGTGGTGCCGGCCGCCCGCTCGGTCCCCGGCCAGCCCTCCGGATCGCACCGCGAGGAGCCCCGCCCCACCGCCTTCCCCGGCCCGCGCAGCGGCTGAGACCGCCGGCGGCCCCGGCCGTCAGCCGATGTCCGGCGGGTCCATCCGCAGTCGCACGGGGGCGCCCTCCCGCCGGGTCAGCCGCACCGCCTGGGCGGTCTTGAGCGCGGCGGCCAGGGCCGCCCCCTGACCGGGGCGCACCCGCACCAGCGCGCGCTCCCACCGCTCCCCCACCGGGGCGTCGCCGGGCCGGCGAGGCCGCCCAGCGACCGCCGCGGGCACCGGGACGGGCCCGAGCACATCGGCCCCCTCCGGCAGCTCCGCGAGGGCGAGGAACTCTGCCACCGCCTCCTCCGTGCCGCTGACGGAGGCCATCCGCGAGACGGGCGGGAAGCCGAGCTCCTCCCGCTCCGCCAGCTCGCGCACCGCGTGCCCCGCCGGATCCCAGCGCACCAGCGCCTGCACGGGCCGCAGCGTCGGCTCGGCCACGACGACGACCTGGCCTCCCGCCTCCTGTCCGCGCACCAGCGCGGCCGCCGCCAGCCAGCGGCGCAGCGCCTCCTCACCGGCCCGCAGGTCCGGCAGGTTCAGCAGGGCCCAGCCGTCCAGCAGCAGGGCCGCCGCGTAGCCGCCCTCGGCGACGGGCTCGGCACCGGGCGTGGCGACGACCAGGGCGGGTGCCTCCGGCACGGTGTCCAGCACGTGATCGCGCCCGGAGGTGCGCACGGGCACGGCGGGGAACGCCCGGCCCAGCTCCTCGGCGGTCCGGCGGGCACCGACGACCTGGGCGCGCAGCCGGGCGCCGCCGCACTCCGGGCAGTGCCAGTCGCGGGCCCCCGCCCCGCACCAGCCGCAGTGCAGCGAGCCGTCGTCGCGTGCCTCCAGCGGACCCGCGCAGTGCCCGCAGCGCGCGGGCTCGCGGCAGCGCTCGCAGGCGAGGCGGGGGACGTAGCCGCGGCGCGGCACCTGGACCAGGACCGGCCCGTGCCGCAGCCCCTCCCGGGCCGCCCGCCAGGCGAGCGAGGGCAGCCGGGCGGCCCGTGCCGCCTCGTCCCGCGCGAGGTCCCCGTCGCCCACCGTGCGGACCAGGGGCGCGGCGGCCCGTATCCGCTCGCGGTCCGCGACGAGCGGCAGGGCCCAGCCGGTGCGGACCAGCTGCGCCGCCTCCACCGTGCAGCCGAAGGCGCCGAGCAGGAACGCCGCCTTCTCCTGCGCCGCCCGCAGCAACAGCACCTCGCGGGCGTGCGGCTGGGGCGCGTGCTGCTCGCTGTGGCTGGAGTCGCCGTCGTCCCAGATCGCGGCGAACCCCAGGTCGCGCACCGGCGCGAACATCGCCGCGCGCGTGCCGACCACGGCCCGCACGGCGCCGCGGCTGACCGCGAGCCAGCGCCGGTAGCGCTCCTCGGGCCCGGTGTCGGCGGTGAGCAGCACGTGCCGGCCCTCGCCGAGCAGCCCGGTCAGCGCCGCGTCCACCCGGGCGGCGGCCCGGCCGTCGGGCACGACGATCAGCGCGCCGCGCCGCGAGGCGAGCGCGGCGGCGGCGGCGCGGGCGAGCTCCTCGGCCCAGTGGGGACCGGGCAGCGCCGTCCACACCGCGCGCGGGGAATCGCCCCGGGCGAGGGCCTCCAGATACGCCCGGCCCGTCGGATAGCGCTCCCAGCTGCCGGCCCCGGGCGCGGCCGGGGGCGGCAACAGGGCGGCCGGGGGCTCCGCCTCGATACGGCCGTGCCGGGGCGGTACGGCCAGTTGCAGCACGTCGGCGAGGGAGCCCGCGTACCGGTCGGCCACGGCCCGGCACAGGCTCAGCAACTGCGGGCCGAGCACGGGCTCGGGCGACAGCACCTGGGCGATGGCGGCGAGCGGCCCGCGGTACTCGGACTCGTCCACCCGGTCGACGATGAACCCGTCGAGAAGACCGCCGCCCTCCCGCCGGCCGTCCCTCACATTGCGCGTGCCCGCGCCGAAGCGGACGCGGACACGGACGCCGGGACGGGCGTCCTCGTCCAGCTCCGCCGGGACGGCGTAGTCCCACAGCTTGTCCAGGTGGACCGGCCCCTTGTCCACCAGCACGCGGGCGACGGGCAGCTCCTTGGCGAGCTCGGCCCCACGCCAGGTCCGCGGCTTCGCGCGCGGCGCCTTGGCCTTGGCCTTGCGCACACTCTCCCTGATCAGGGCGAGCTGCTCCCCCTGCGCGTCGTTGTTGCTGCTCACGACTTCAGTCTTAGCAGAGGGGTCCGACAGGTGGGGGCGGGTGGGCGGAGGGGGTTGCCCCGGTCCCGCCCTTTCGCCGTTTCTCGCGCGCTCCGCGCGGGGCAACGCGGCTTCGCCGCGTTAGTCCTCAAGCGCCGGACGGGCTGAATAGCCCGTCCGGCGCTTGAGGACAGCGCGCGCAGCGTGCTGCTGCGGAAACGGTGAAAGGGCGGGACCGGGGCACAACAAAAACGCGACGGCCCCAGGGCATCGCCCCGGGGCCGTCGCGCAGAAACCAACCGGTTACAGCCCCGCCGCCTTGCGCAGCGCGTCCACGCGATCCGTGCGCTCCCACGTGAAGTCGGGGAGCTCCCGGCCGAAGTGGCCGTACGCCGCGGTCTGGGAGTAGATCGGACGCAGCAGGTCCAGGTCGCGGATGATCGCGGCCGGCCGCAGGTCGAAGACCTCGGCGATGGCGGTCTCGATCTTCTCGGTGTCGACCGTGTTCGTGCCGAAGGTCTCGACGAACAGACCCACCGGCTCCGCCTTGCCGATCGCGTACGCGACCTGCACCTCGCAGCGGGCGGCCAGCCCGGCCGCGACGACGTTCTTCGCGACCCAGCGCATCGCGTAGGCGGCCGAGCGGTCGACCTTGGACGGGTCCTTGCCGGAGAAGGCGCCGCCACCGTGGCGGGCCATGCCGCCGTAGGTGTCGATGATGATCTTGCGGCCGGTGAGGCCGGCGTCGCCCATCGGGCCGCCGATCTCGAAACGGCCGGTCGGGTTCACCAGCAGGCGGTACCCGTCGGTGTCCAGCTTGATGCCGTCCTCGACGAGCTCCTTGAGCACGTGCTCGACGACGAACTCGCGGACGTCGGGCGCGAGCAGCGAGTCCAGGTCGATGTCGGACGCGTGCTGCGAGGAGACGACCACGGTGTCGAGGCGGACGGCCTTGTTGCCGTCGTACTCGATGGTGACCTGGGTCTTGCCGTCGGGGCGCAGGTACGGGATGGTCCCGTTCTTGCGGACCTCGGTCAGGCGGCGGGAGAGCCGGTGCGCCAGGCTGATGGGCAGCGGCATGAGCTCGGGGGTCTCGTCGCAGGCGAAGCCGAACATCAGGCCCTGGTCGCCCGCGCCCTGCTTGTCGAGCTCGTCCTCGTCGCCCTCGACGCGGGTCTCGTAGGCGGAGTCGACACCCTGGGCGATGTCGGGGGACTGGGCGCCGATGGACACCGAGACGCCGCAGGAGGCGCCGTCGAAGCCCTTCTTCGACGAGTCGTAACCGATCTCGAGGATCTTGTCGCGCACCAGCTGCGCGATCGGCGCGTAGGCCTTGGTCGTGACCTCACCGGCGACGTGCACCAGACCGGTGGTGATCAGGGTCTCGACGGCGACGCGGGACGTCGGGTCCTCCCTCAGGAGGGCGTCGAGAATGGTGTCGCTGATCTGGTCAGCGATCTTGTCAGGGTGACCCTCGGTGACGGACTCCGAGGTGAACAGGCGGCGGGACACATCGCTCCCTGGGGTTGCAGCGGCTGCTGGCTGATCATTTGACGGCCCGGGCCGAGAGCTGCGCTCGACGCGGGACCGGTGTCAGTTTATCCGGCCTCGGCTCGCCGCGAACCTCTCGTCCCGGATCACTGGCGCCACAGCCTGTGACACTTGCCACTACTTCCCCAGGAATACTTGCGATCTTGCCGGTTCAGGGGGTCAGACCAGGCGCTCGGCGACCAGGTCCCAGACGACGTCGGCAAGCGCTTCCTTCGGCCCGTGCGGGACCTCGGTGGTGCTCCCGTCGGCGGCGAGCACCACGGCCTCGTTCTCGGCGGAACCGAAGGTCCGCGTCTCCCCCACCTCGTTCACCACGAGCAGATCGCAGCCCTTGCGGGCGAGCTTGGCCCGGCCGTTGGCCAGCACGTCGTCGGTCTCCGCCGCGAAGCCCACGACGACCTGGCCCGGACGCGCCCGTCCGGCCGACAGCTCCGCGAGGACGTCCGGATTGCGGACGAGCTCGACGGGCGCCGGCTCCTCGCCGTCCTTCTTCTTGATCTTCCCGGTGGCGTAGTGGGCGGGCCGGAAGTCGGCGACGGCGGCCGCCATCACCACGGCGTCCGCGTCCGCGGCGGCCTTCAGCACCGCCTCGCGCAGCTGGACGGCGGTGCCGACGCGCACCACGTCCGCACCGGCCGGATCGCCGAGCTCGCTGTTGGCCGCGACGAGCGTCACCCGGGCGCCCCGCGCGACGGCCGTACGGGCCAGCGCGTACCCCTGTCGCCCGGAGGAGCGGTTGCCCAGGTAGCGCACCGGATCCAGCGGCTCACGGGTGCCGCCCGCGCTGACGACGACGTGCCGGCCGGCCAGATCCGCGGGCCGCGGGCCGCGGGCCAGCACCCGACGGCAGACCTCGAAGATCTCCTCGGGGTCGGGCAGCCGGCCCTTGCCGGTGTCCACGCCGGTGAGCCGGCCGACGGCGGGCTCGATCACCACGGCACCGCGCCGGCGCAGGGTGGCCACGTTCTCCTGGGTGGCCTGGTTCTCCCACATCTCGGTGTGCATCGCGGGCGCGAAGACCACCGGGCAGCGGGCGGTGAGCAGGGTGTTGGTCAACAGGTCGTCGGCCAGCCCGTGGGCGGCCTTGGCCAGCATGTCGGCGGTGGCCGGGGCGACCACGACGAGCTCGGCCTCCTGCCCGATCCGCACGTGCGGGACCTCGTGGACCGACTCCCACACCTGGGTGACGGCGGGGTGGCCGGACAGCGCGGACCAGGTGGCCTCGCCGACGAAGTTGAGGGCGGACGCGGTGGGCACGACGCGTACGTCGTGCCCGGACTCCGTCAGTCTGCGCAGCAGCTCACACGCCTTGTAGGCGGCGATTCCGCCGCTGACCCCCAGGACGACCTTCGGCTTGTCCATGCCGGTTGCTCCCCGCACTCTCGTTCCCTACAAGCTCTATGACACACCAAGGGCCCGGCAGCCGTGCTGCCGGGCCCTTGGTGAAGACGATCGCTGCTTACGCCGCCGGGGCCTCGATGGCCTCGGAGGTCAGCAGACCCGCGTTGATCTCGCGGAGCGCGATGGAGAGCGGCTTCTCGTGGACGTGGGTGTCCACCAGCGGGCCGACGTACTCCAGCAGGCCCTCGCCGAGCTGCGAGTAGTACGCGTTGATCTGGCGCGCGCGCTTGGCGGCGTAGATCACGAGGCTGTACTTCGAGTCGGTTGCCTCGAGCAGCTCATCAATCGGCGGGTTGATGATGCCCTCGGGCGCAGTAATGGAAGAGGACACTCTCTGCCTTCCGATGGGGGTGAAGAAAGATGTTCAGCGCAGCAAGGCTAGCAGCTCACGGGCCACGTCCTCGACGGAGGTGTTGACGAGCGTGGTGTCGAACTCCGACTCCGCCGCCAGCTCCGTCCGGGCCACCTCCAGCCGCCGCTCGATGACCTCGGGCGACTCGGTGCCGCGCCCGGTCAGCCGGCGGACCAGCTCGTCCCAGCCGGGCGGGGCGAGGAAGACCAGTTGTGCGTCGGACATGGACGCGCGGACCTGCCGGGCGCCCTGGAGGTCGATCTCCAGGAGGACCGGCTCGCCGGCCTCCAGGCGGTCGAGGACGGCCTGACGCGGGGTGCCGTAGCGGTTGCCCGCGAACTCGGCCCACTCCAGCAGCTCGCCGTTGGCGACCAGCTTGTCGAACTCCTCGTCGTTGACGAAGAAGTACTGGACGCCGTCCCGCTCGCCGGGGCGCGGCTTGCGGGTGGTGCAGGAAACCGAGAGCCATACCTCGGGGTGGGCCTTGCGCATGTGGGCGACGACCGTGCTCTTGCCGACCCCGGAGGGGCCGGAGAGCACGGTCAGCCGCGGGCGTCTGGCCGGGGGGACGGGGGACGTCCCCCGGGAGACTGCGTTACTCATGGAGCGATTATCCCGGTTTCCGGGAGTGCCTGGGAAATCAGGCCGCGGTGCTGCCGAACTCCCGCTCCAGGGAGGCGATCTGGTTGGAGCCGAGACCGCGGACCCGGCGGCTCTCGGAGATCCCGAGCCGCTCCATGATCTGCTTGGCGCGGACCTTGCCCACGCCGGGGAGGCTCTCCAGGAGGGCGCTGACCTTCATCTTGCCGATGACGTCGTTCTCCTGGCCTTGCTTGATGACCTCGTGCAGCGAGGCGCCGGAGTGCTTGAGCCGATTCTTGACCTCGGCGCGCTCCCGGCGAGCCGCGGCGGCCTTTTCGAGCGCGGCTGCGCGCTGTTCAGGGGTAAGGGGCGGAAGAGCCACGCCTACGTCACCTCGGATGTCGAACTGTCGGATAAGGACCGGTGAGAACCTAGTCGGCCCACACCTGGGGAGCAACGAGCAACGCGCTTGCGCGTTCGCTCTTGTCGGAGACTAGCGGCCGATCCCGCTCCAGTCAGCGAGAACAGCGGAAAAGTCCTGGTCAGCCTTGCCCGACCAGGACTTTTCCAGACATACCGACCATCAATTTCCCGGCAGGACGCTCCCCGGCGGTCCTCAGGCGGCCCCCGCCACGGCCTCGCGGACCTCGTCGGCGAAGCGCTCGGCGCTCGCCCGCAGGGCCGCCGCGTCGGGCCCGTGCCGCAGCACGCCGCGGCTGACGTTGGGGACGACGTCGCGGACGGCCGCGCCGAAGACCTTGGGCAGGTCGGCGGCGGTGGCGCCCTGGGCGCCGATGCCGGGGGCGAGCAGCGGGCCGTTGATGGCCAGATCTGCCTGAGCGGCGGCGAGGCTGTCGGAGAGCGTGGCCCCGACGACCGCGCCGTACGAGCCCATGAGCCCCATGGACGCCTCCCCCTCGTTCTCGGCACGCAGATGGCCGAGCATCGTCGCCGCGACGCTCGCGCCGTCGGCGCGCACGGCGTGCTGCACCTCGGCGCCCTCCGGGTTGGAGGTCAGGGCGAGGACGAAGACGCCGGTGCCGCTCTCGCGGGCCAGGTCCAGCGCGGGGCGCAGCGAGCCGTAGCCCAGGTACGGGCTGACGGTCACCGCGTCGGAGAACAGCGGGGAGGCCGGGTCGAGGTAGGTCGCGGCGTAGGCGGCCATGGTGGAGCCGATGTCGCCGCGCTTGGCGTCCATGAGCACCAGGGCCCCGGCGGCGCGGGCCTCGGCCACGGTGCGCTCCAGGACGGCGATGCCGCGCGAGCCGAACCGCTCGAAGAAGGCGGACTGCGGCTTGAGGACGGCGACGCGGCCGGCGAGCGCCTCGACGACGGTGCGCGAGAAGCGCTCCAGGCCGGCGATGTCGTCGTCCAGGCCCCAGGCCTCGAGCAGGGCGGCGTGCGGGTCGATGCCGACGCAGAGCGGGCCGCGCTCGTCCATGGCGCGGCGCAGGCGGGTGCCGAAGGGCTGCAGGGAGGTCATGCGGTCACCTTCCGGTGGTCGGCGCCGACCGCGTCGGCGAGCGTGGCGTACGGGCTGGCGGCCAGCTTCTCGGCGAGGCCGCGGTGGATGCGGCGGCACCAGAAGGGGCCCTCGTAGATGAAGGCGCTGTAGCCCTGGACGAGCGTGGCGCCGGCCAGGATGCGCTCCCAGGCGTCGTCGGCGGTCTCGATGCCGCCCACGCCGACGAGGGTGATCCGGTCGCCGACGCGGGCGTACAGCCGGCGCAGGACCTCCAGCGAGCGCTCCTTGAGGGGGGCGCCCGACAAGCCGCCCGCGCCGATGGCCTCCACGGTGCGCCGGGGGGTGCGCAGCCCGAGGCCGTCGCGGGCGATGGTGGTGTTGGTGGCGATGATGCCGTCGAGGCCCCAGCTCCACGGCGAGATCGGCGACGGCGTCGACGTCCTCGTCGGCGAGGTCGGGGGCGATCTTCACCAGCAGCGGCACGCGTCGGCCGGTGACGGTGCGGTCGGCGGCCTCGCGGACGGCGGACAGCAGCGGGCGCAGGTGGTCCACGGCCTGGAGGTTGCGCAGCCCCGGCGTGTTGGGCGAGGAGACGTTGACGACCAGGTAGTCGGCGTGCGCGGCCAGGCGCTCGGTGGAGGCGACGTAGTCGGCGACGGCCCCGTCCTCGGGGACGATCTTCGTCTTGCCGATGTTGACGCCGACGGTGGTCCGGAAGGCCGCCTTGCGGGCGGCGAGGCGCGCGGCGACGGCGGCCGAACCGTCGTTGTTGAACCCCATGCGGTTGATCAGGGCGCGGTCGGCGACCAGCCGGAAGAGCCGCTTCCTGGGGTTGCCGGGCTGCGGCTGGGCGGTGACGGTGCCGATCTCGACGTGGTCGAAGCCGAGCATCGCCATGCCGTCGATCGCCGCGGCGTTCTTGTCGAAGCCGGCGGCCAGGCCGAAGGGGCCGTGCATCCGCAGGCCGAGGGCCTCGGTGCGCAGCTCCTCGTGGCGCGGCGCGAGGACGGCGGCGGCGAAGGTGCGCAGGACGGGGATCCGGGCGAGGGCGCGGATCCAGCCGAAGGCCAGGTGGTGGGCCTTCTCGGGGTCCATGCGCTTGAAGATCAGGTCGAAGAAGAGTCGGTACATGTCCAGCCTTCGGAGGTCGTCCAGCCTGCGGGGTCGTGGAGAGGCGGGGTCATGGAGAGGGGGACACCGTCCGGTGTCCCCCTCCCGTGCCGCGTGCCGTTACGCCAGGCGGGCGGCGGTGAGTTGTTCCGCGTGCTCCTGGAGGGAGCGGACGCCCACCTCGTCGCGGGTGAGGGCGTCGATGCCCTGGACCGCGGCGGCGAGGGCCTGGACGGTGGTCAGGCAGGGCACCGCCCGGGAGACGGCGGCGGTGCGGATCTCGTAGCCGTCGAGGCGGCCGCCGGTGCCGTAGGGGGTGTTGATGATGAGGTCGACCTCACCATCGTGGATGAGCTGGACGATGGTCCGCTCGCCGTTGGGGCCGGGCCCCTCGGACTGCTTGCGGACCACGGTGGCGTTGATGCCGTTGCGCTTGAGGACCTCGGCCGTGCCGGAGGTGGCCAGCAGCTCGAAGCCCTGGGCCGCCAGCTCACGGGCCGGGAAGATCATCGCGCGCTTGTCGCGGTTGGCGACCGAGACGAACGCCCGTCCCTTGGTGGGCAGCGCGCCGTAGGCACCGGCCTGCGACTTGGCGTACGCCGTGCCGAAGACGTTGTCGATGCCCATGACCTCGCCGGTGGAGCGCATCTCCGGGCCGAGGACGGTGTCCACGCCGCGCCCGGACGGGTCGCGGAAGCGCGTCCAGGGCATCACGGCCTCCTTGACGGAGATGGGCGCGTCCATCGGCAGCGTGCCGCCGTCGCCCTCCGCCGGGAGCAGGCCCTCGGCGCGCAGCTCGGCGACGGTGGCACCGAGCGAGATCCGCGCGGCGGCCTTGGCCAGCGGCACGGCCGTCGCCTTGGAGGTGAAGGGCACGGTGCGGGAGGCGCGCGGGTTGGCCTCCAGGACGTAGAGGATGTCCCCGGCCATCGCGAACTGGATGTTGATCAGGCCGCGGACGCCCACGCCCTTGGCGATCGCCTCGGTCGAGGTGCGCAGCCGCTTGATGTCGTGGCCGCCCAGGGTGATGGGGGGCAGCGCGCAGGCGGAGTCGCCGGAGTGGATGCCGGCCTCCTCGATGTGCTCCATGACGCCGCCGAGGTAGAGCTCGTGGCCGTCGTAGAGGGCGTCCACGTCGATCTCTATGGCGTCGTCGAGGAAGCGGTCGATGAGGACCGGGTGCTCGGAGATCAGGCCCGCGTGCCGCTCCAGGTAGCCGGCGAGCGAGGGCTCGTCGTAGACGATCTCCATGCCGCGGCCGCCGAGCACGTAGGACGGGCGGACCATGACCGGGTAGCCGATCTCGGCCGCGATGGTCTTCGCCTCCTCGAAGGAGAAGGCCGTGCCGTACTTGGGCGCCGGCAGCCCCGCCTCGGTGAGGACCCGGCCGAACGCGCCGCGCTCCTCGGCCAGGTCGATGGCCTCGGGCGAGGTGCCGACGATCGGCACGCCGTTGTCCTTGAGCGCCTGGGCCAGGCCGAGCGGGGTCTGGCCGCCGAGCTGGACGATGACGCCGGCGACCGGGCCGGCCTGCTGCTCGGCGTGGACGATCTCCAGGACGTCCTCCAGGGTGAGCGGCTCGAAGTAGAGCCGGTCGGAGGTGTCGTAGTCGGTGGAGACGGTCTCCGGGTTGCAGTTGACCATCACGGTCTCGAAGCCCGCGTCGCTGAGCGCGAAGGAGGCGTGGACGCAGGAGTAGTCGAACTCGATGCCCTGGCCGATGCGGTTGGGGCCCGAGCCCAGGATGATCACGGCCGGCTTCTCGCGCGGTGCGACCTCGCTCTCCTCGTCGTAGGAGGAGTAGAAGTACGGGGTCTTCGCGGCGAACTCGGCGGCGCAGGTGTCCACGGTCTTGTAGACCGGGCGCACGCCCAGGGCGTGCCGGACCTGGCGGACGACGTCCTCGCGCAGGCCGCGGATCGCCGCGATCTGGGCGTCGGAGAAGCCGTGCCGCTTGGCCTCGGCCAGCAGGGCGGGCTCCAGCTCGGCGGCCGAGCGCAGTTCCTCGGCGATCTCGTTGACGAGGAAGAGCTGGTCCACGAACCAGGGGTCGATCCGGGTGGCCTCGAAGACCTCCTCCTGCGTCGCCCCGGCGCGGATGGCGGCCATGACGGTGTTGATCCGCCCGTCCGTCGGCACCGCGGCCTTCTCCAGCAGTGCCGCCTTGTCGCCGGGCGCGGAGACGAAGTCGAAGGACGAGCCCTTCTTCTCCAGCGAGCGCAGGGCCTTCTGCAGCGCCTCGGTGAAGTTGCGGCCGATGGCCATGGCCTCGCCGACCGACTTCATGGTCGTGGTGAGGGTGGCGTCGGCGGCCGGGAACTTCTCGAACGCGAAGCGCGGCGCCTTGACCACGACGTAGTCGAGCGTGGGCTCGAAGGACGCCGGGGTCTGCTCGGTGATGTCGTTGGGGATCTCGTCCAGCGTGTAGCCGACGGCCAGCCGGGCGGCGATCTTGGCGATCGGGAAGCCGGTGGCCTTGGAGGCGAGCGCGGAGGACCGGGAGACGCGCGGGTTCATCTCGATGACGATGACCCGGCCGTCGTCGGGGTTGACCGCGAACTGGATGTTGCAGCCGCCGGTGTCGACGCCGACCTCGCGGATGATCGCGATGCCGACGTCCCGCAGGATCTGGTACTCGCGGTCGGTGAGCGTCATCGCCGGGGCGACGGTGATGGAGTCACCGGTGTGCACGCCCATGGGGTCGAAGTTCTCGATGGAGCAGACGACCACGACGTTGTCGTGCTTGTCGCGCATCAGCTCCAGCTCGTACTCCTTCCAGCCGAGGATGGACTCCTCCAGGAGCACCTCGGTGGTCGGGGAGAGCGTGAGGCCCTGGCCGGCGATGCGGCGCAGCTCCTCCTCGTCGTGGGCGAAGCCGGAGCCGGCGCCGCCCATGGTGAAGGAGGGGCGGACGACGACCGGGTAGCCGCCGAGTGTCTCGACGCCCGCGAGGACCTCGTCCATGGTGTGGCAGATGACCGAGCGGGCGGACTCGCCGTGCCCGATCTTGGCGCTGACGGCCTCGACGACGCCCTTGAACAGGTCGCGGTCCTCGCCCTTGTGGATCGCCTCGACGTTGGCGCCGATCAGCTCCACGCCGTACTTCTCCAGCACGCCGTTCTCGTGCAGGGAGATCGCGGTGTTGAGCGCGGTCTGGCCGCCGAGGGTGGGCAGGAGCGCGTCGGGGCGCTCCTTGGCGATGATCTTCTCGACGAACTCGGGGGTGATCGGCTCGACGTACGTGGCGTCGGCGATCTCCGGGTCGGTCATGATCGTGGCCGGGTTGGAGTTGACCAGGATGACCCGCAGGCCCTCGGACTTGAGGACCCGGCACGCCTGGGTGCCGGAGTAGTCGAACTCGGCGGCCTGGCCGATGACGATCGGGCCGGAGCCGATGACCAGAACGGACTGGATGTCGGTGCGCTTAGGCACGCTGGCCCTCCATCAGGGAGACGAAGCGGTCGAACAGGTACGCGGCGTCGTGCGGTCCTGCTGCTGCCTCGGGGTGGTACTGGACGCTGAATGCCGGCTGGTCGAGCAGTTGGAGACCCTCGACCACGTTGTCGTTCAGACAGACGTGGGAGACCTCGACGCGGCCGTACGGCGTGTCGGTCGCGCCCTCGAGCGGGGCGTCGACGGCGAAGCCGTGGTTGTGCGCGGTGATCTCGACCTTGCCGGTGGAGCGGTCCTGCACGGGCTGGTTGATGCCCCGGTGGCCGTACTTCAGCTTGTAGGTGCCGAAGCCCAGCGCGCGGCCGAGGATCTGGTTGCCGAAGCAGATACCGAAGAGCGGGGTCTTCCGCGAGAGGACCTCGCGCATCACCGCGACCGGGTGGTCGGCGGTCGACGGGTCGCCGGGGCCGTTGGAGAAGAACACGCCGTCGGGCGCGACCGCGTAGACGTCCTCGGCGGTGGCCGTCGCCGGCAGCACGTGCACCTCTATGCCGCGCTCGGCCATCCGGTGCGGGGTCATGCCCTTGATGCCCAGGTCGATCGCGGCGACGGTGAACTTCTTCTCGCCGATGGCCGGGACGACGTAGGTCTCCTTGGTGGCCACCTCGGCGGAGAGGTCCGCGCCCTTCATCTCGGGGGCCTGGCGCACCTCGGCGAGCATGACGCCCTCGTCGGGCAGCGCGTGGCCGGAGAAGATGCCGACGCGCATGGCGCCGCGCTCGCGCAGATGGCGGGTGAGCGCCCGGGTGTCCACCCCGCTGATGCCGACGACGCCCTGCTTGCGCAGCTCCTCGTCGAGGGAGCGGCGCGAGCGCCAGTTGGACGGGACGCGGGCGGGGTCACGGACGACGTAGCCGGAGACCCAGATCCGCGCGGACTCCGGG
This sequence comes from Streptomyces thioluteus, assembly GCF_039535865.1. NCBI lineage: Bacteria > Bacillati > Actinomycetota > Actinomycetes > Kitasatosporales > Streptomycetaceae > Streptomyces > Streptomyces thioluteus. The sequence continues at coordinate 4,298 of NZ_BAAAXZ010000019.1, read as the reverse complement.
TCCTCGTCGTTGACGCCGGTGTTGCCGATGTGCGGGGCGGTCATGACGACCACCTGACGGTGGTACGACGGGTCGGTCAGGGTCTCCTGGTAGCCGGTCATGCCGGTGGAGAACACCGCCTCGCCGAAGGTCGCCCCCACGGCCCCGTAGGCACGGCCGCGGAACGTGCGGCCGTCCTCCAGGACGAGTACGGCGGGGATCCTGCTCCCCGATGTGGAGGTGGTCATCGTGCGCCTTCCGTAGTGCTGTTCAGGGCCGTAGTGCTGTTCGGAGTGGTGAGGGCCTCGACCCAGGCGGCGTGCTCGGCCGGGTGGTCGGCGCGGAAACCGGAGTCGATCTCCTTGTCGCCGTGCGCCAGGTGACGACCAGCAGACCGCCCTCGGCGAGGACCTTGCCCGCGATGCCCTTGTCCAGGCGGGCGCCGCGCAGGGCCGCGGCGGGGACGAAGAAGTCCTGGGCACCGGGCCGGACGACGGCCAGGCCCTGCTCCGTCAGGGTGAGCTCCACACGGCTGCGGGTGCCCAGACCGCGGGCCACGATGCGGTCGAGCCACTGACGGCGGTGGTGGAGCCGTGGTAGCGGCCGGCCAGGGAGAGGCGGGTCTCCCCCGGCTCCTCCGGGACGGCGGGCAGCTCGGGCAGGTCGCCCTGGAGCGTGCCGCGCCACTTCCATCCCTCGCGCATCAGCCAGTACATGAGCGCGACGAAGAGCAGCAGGCCCACGACCCAGGCGGCACGGGCCGCCCAGTCGGTGACCGCCTGCGACTTCTGCTCGTCCGCCAGGGTGGTGATCAAAGGTGTCACGTCAGCTTCCCGTCCACGACCGTCGCCCGACCCCGCAGGAAGGTGTGGGTCACACGACCCGGCAGCTCACGGCCCTCGTAGGGGGTGTTGCGGCTGCGGGAGGCGAAACCCGCGGGGTCCACGAGTCCACGGTATCGGAATCGACGAGGGTGAGGTTGGCGGCTCACCGGCCGCGACGGGACGGCCGTGGCCGGCGAGGCGGCCGATGCGGGCCGGGGTGAAGGACATGCGGTCGGCGACGCCGGCCCAGTCCAGCAGGCCGGTGTCCACCATCGTGTGCTGGACGACGGAGAGCGCGGTCTCCAGGCCCACCATGCCCATGGCGGCGGCGCCCCACTCGCAGTCCTTGTCCTCGTGCGGGTGCGGGGCGTGGTCGGTGGCCACGCAGTCGATGGTGCCGTCGGCGAGGGCGGCGCGCAGGGCCATGACGTCGGCCTCGGTGCGCAGCGGCGGGTTCACCTTGTAGACGGGGTTGTAGGAGCGCACCAGCTCGTCGGTCAGCAGCAGGTGGTGCGGGGTGACCTCGGCGGTGACGTTCCAGCCCTTGGACTTGGCCCAGCGCACGATCTCCACGGAGCCGGCCGTCGAGAGGTGGCAGACGTGCAGCCGGGAGCCGACGTGCGCGGCGAGGAGGACGTCGCGGGCGATGATCGACTCCTCGGCGACGGCGGGCCAGCCGCCCAGGCCGAGCTCGGCGGAGACGATGCCCTCGTTCATCTGGGCGCCCTCGGTGAGCCGGGGCTCCTGGGCGTGCTGGGCGACGACGCCGTCGAAGGCCTTCACGTACTCCAGCGCGCGCCGCATGATCACGGCGTCGTCCACGCACTTGCCGTCGTCGGAGAAGACCCGCACGCCGGCGGCGGAGTCGTGCATCGCGCCGAGCTCGGCGAGCTTCTTGCCCTCCAGGCCGACGGTGACGGCGCCGATGGGCTGGACGTCGCAGTAGCCGGACTCCTTGCCGAGCCGCCAGACCTGCTCGACGACGCCGGCGGTGTCGGCGACGGGGAAGGTGTTGGCCATGGCGTGGACGGCGGTGTAGCCGCCGACGGCCGCGGCGCGGGTGCCGGTCAGGACGGTCTCGGAGTCCTCGCGCCGGGCTCGCGCAGGTGGGTGTGGAGGTCCACCAGGCCCGGCAGGAGGATCTTGCCCTCGGCCTCGATCACCTGGGCGCCCTCGGCGCCGAGACCGGTGCCGACCGCGGCGATGGTCTCGCCCTCGATCAGGACGTCCTGCGGCTCGCCGCCGAGGACCTGCGCACCACGGATCAGGATCTTGCTCATGACTACTTCGTCTCCTCGGTGCGGGTGTTCGTGGCAACGGCGGACTCGGAACCGCCGAGCAGCAGGTAGAGGACGGCCATGCGGATGGAGACGCCGTTGGCGACCTGCTCCACGGCGGTGGCAGCGGTCGGAGTCGGCGACCTCGGCGGTGATCTCCATGCCGCGGTTCATCGGGCCGGGGTGCATGACGATGGCGCCCTCGGGCATCCGCGCCATGCGGTCCCCGTCGAGGCCGTAGCGGCGGGCGTACTCGCGCTCGGTGGGGAAGAAGGCGGCGTTCATCCGCTCGCGCTGGACGCGCAGCATCATCACGGCGTCGGACTTGGGCAGCACGGCGTCGAGGTCGTAGGAGACCTCGCAGGGCCAGTGCTCGACGCCGAAGGGCACCAGGGTCGGCGGGGCGACCAGGGTGACCTCGGCGCCCAGGGTGGTCAGCAGGTGGACGTTGGAGCGGGCGACCCGGCTGTGCAGGATGTCGCCGACGACGGTGACCGCCGCCCCGGCCAGGTCCTGGCCGAGGCCCGCGTCGGGGCCGACCAGACGGCGGCTGCCAAGGTGCTCAGCGATGAGCACGTACAATCACTCGCAATTTGTCTGCTGGGCGACCGACTGAGCCTATCCCCCACAACCCCATTCCCACAAATCCAACACACCACATTCATCCATACTCGCGCAGCACACCAGGGATGCACAATACATATCAAGGACAAGACACAGATAGTAATATTTTAAACGGGCAAGGGTGCCCCCCTCGCGCCCCCCCCATCTCACTCCGCAGCAAAATGACGCCCCCGGCTTCCCCCCCCAGCCCGCTCGGCCCCCCTCTCAGGCCTCCAGCGCTTCGTTTCATCACTGCACCCCCGCCCCTCGGCGACTAGCACCCGCCCTCGCCGCGCGCAGCTGCTAGTCCGCGCAGCCCCCCAGGGCGCTCAAACAACCCTACCCCAGCACCCCACCTCTACACTCAGTCTTGGCTCCGTCGGACCTTACAGCGCCTCACGGCAATGCAGACCCACAACCACCCTCCCCGCCGATCCCAACCCCCGTACCCCTAGCGCTCCTCTCCCCTTCCCACATATAGCCCCCACTCTCCCCACACAAAAAAAAATCCTACCCCAGCCCCACTGGGGCCAGCCCCCCCACACCAGCCCCCGCCCGCCAGCCCACACCCAGCCCTCCCCGCCCTGCGTACGCGCCTTGTTGGGCTTCCCACCAGTGTCCCAAAGCTCGGAACCGATCTCTTCCCGCAGCTCCACCGCGTGCCCCTCCACCCAATTCCCCGCGCTTCCCAAGATCCTCTCCCTCAACGCCCCCCCTCCCCAGCCCACCCCCCCCCTCCCCACCCCACGCCGCAGCAACTTCGCTTTCATCGCACAACCACACCCCCCCCCCCGCTCCTCCCCCCCCCCCGAGCCCCCCCCCCCCCCACCCCGCCCGCCCCCTCCCCCCCACCCCCCCCCGCAGCAGCCCCCCAGCCACGCCCCCCCCCCCACCAAAGCCCCCCAAGACAGGAACGCGCGCCCCCACCCCCCTCCCCACACACCCCCCCGTACCCCCCGCACACAGCCCGCCCAAAGCACCCCCCCCCCCCCCGCCACCCGCCCCCCCAGCCCGCCCAACACCCCCGCCGCTCCCACCGCTGCCCCACACAAGCCCAGCCCCCCGCGCCCCCCGGCGCGCCCTAACCCCCCCCAAATGAGGCGCCCACCACACCGCCCGGTCGCTGAGCCCACCGCCCCACACCCCTCCCGCGGCCCCCCCCCGAAGGACCCCCACGCCGCCGCCCCCCCGTGCGTGACCCGCCCGCCTGCACCCCCCACCCACAACCGCCTGGGGCACAAACCCCCCTCCCAGCCCCCCGTCCCGCACAGGCCAACCACCATCCTCAAAGTCACACAACGCCTACTCCCCCAAAGCCCCCTCCCCGCACATCCCCCCCCCTCTCCCCCACACTATATTCATCAGTGTTCAGCATTAATTATATTCCGCTCCTCACGTGCACCGCTCCGGGCCCGCGCCACCCCATCCCCTCCTCCGTCATTCACCACGTGCCTCTCCACTCAACAGCACCCCCCCCCTACCGCCACCGCCCGCCTGCCTCTCCAGCCCACACAACACATCCACCCCTCCAACATTCGCTCCTCTCTTCTCCACTGTCACTTTCCCATCGACCGCCCACACACACCTCTCCCTCCTCTTTCCTTGCGCTCTTCAT